>JAHBWW010000001.1:600000-760786 GCA_019636795.1 Phycisphaeraceae bacterium | reverse complement strand
CCCTCGATGACACGACACAATCCTTCAATGACACGACACAATCCTTCGATGACACGACAAAACCCTTCGATGACACGATAAAACCCCTCGCTGGAGCTCTGAAATCCTTCGCTTGAAGAGCACTTCCCTTCGCTGGAGCTTTAAAATCCTTCGCGTGTGCTCCATTTCCCTTCGATGGAGGAGCATTTCCCTTCGCGTGCGCTCTGGAATCCTTCGCGTGCGGAGCATTTCCGAAGGAGTTTGGAGCATTTCCGAAGGAGTCTGGTGCATTTCCGCACGTCCGCAGCGTGTTCTCGCGGCCCGCCAACACCCCCGATCGGCCTTCCAGAGCCGCCAGGGCCGTTGTCGCCCCCGCCGCTCCCGAAAATCGCCGCCCCGCCCCCGCTGGCCGACCATCTGCCGCCGCTGGCCGATTCTCGGCCCCCGCTCAGTCGATCTGCATCTCCACCACCCCGCCCGAATACCCCTCGCGCAGCTGGATCTCGACCCGCACCGTTCTGGTCCTGACCGGTTCAAACGTCACCGTGTTGAACGTCCCGCGCCGCACGCCGAACTCGTCGCTGGTCGCGACCGCAACCCACTGATCGCCCTCGGGCGTCAGCACCCGCCACGAGGCCGGCACGCGGCACTCGCCCGTTCCCGTGTCATCGAACCAGAACATGCTCACGCTGCGGATCTCGCGCACGTCATCAAAGTCCGCCTGCACCCATTCGAGCGTCCCGCGCCGGGGCCAGAACGTGTGCCGCTCGGCAGTGATGTCGCTGGCCGCATCGCCCGACTCGGCTCCCCCCTGCCCGTCGGCCATCGCCCCCACATCATCCGAGCCATACGTGTGCGACGCCGTCGCCTTGTACAGCCGCACCTGCTCGCGCGGCTCGGACCACACGACGCCCTCGCCCGCCGTCGCCGCCACCGGCAGCGCGCTCAAACGCAGCCGCGCCGCCCCCATCGGGATGAACCGCGCCCGCCGAGGCTCGCCGTCGCTGGCCACCGGGCTGTCCTGCAGCGGCGCGACCAGCCCATGCCGATCCAGCGTCCACGCGCTGACCGGATCGACCAGCGCCTCGATCGCCACCGGCACCGACGCCGGCGTCCACGGCGATGCGCTCGGGTTCAGCCGCCCCGACTTCTCCTGGATCGCAAAATGCGCTTCAGGCCCTTCGAGTACAAGAGCCATGTTCCACGCCGTCGTCGGCAGAATCTCAAACGCGGGCCAGCGCTCGTTGAGCGCGGGTTTGGCCTCCTCGGCCAGTTCCTTGTTCTGCGCGCCCGCATCATCAAACCGCCGATACTCTTCGCCGATCTCGAGTGCATACGTCAGCGGCCCGCGATCGATCGCCGCGCTGTTGTGGTTCCCCGCAAACCGCCGCACACGCACCTCCATCGGCAGGATCAGCCGCACACTGTCGCCCGCCTTCCACACGCGCTCGAGCCGCACCAGCCCCGCATGGCCCGCCTGTGCCGCCACCGGCTCCCGCTCGCCATTGATCAGCACCATCACCCCGCCATCGCCGCCCGGATTCCAGCCGGGGATCCGCAGCAGCAGCGGGAACCGCGCCTCGCTGGCGCCTTCATTCGCGCCCTCAACCGCCTCAACCGTGAATCGAATCTCCTGCTCGAACGGATAATCCGTGTCCTGCACGATTTTTACGCGTGCGCCGCCCGCGACCTTCGCCGTCACCGTCGAAGCCGCGTAGAACACCGCCGCCAGACCCCCATCAGGCGTGGC
The DNA here is from genome assembly GCA_019636795.1 of Phycisphaeraceae bacterium. Taxonomy (NCBI): domain Bacteria; kingdom Pseudomonadati; phylum Planctomycetota; class Phycisphaerae; order Phycisphaerales; family Phycisphaeraceae; species Phycisphaeraceae bacterium. The sequence continues at coordinate 759,057 of JAHBWW010000001.1, read as the reverse complement.
GTACCACAAATGCTGGGCCAGGTACGGCCAGCCGTGCCCCGCGTTGTGCTGGCAGCAGCGGTGCCGATGAGGACTCATCAGAAACATCGGCCCGCCGTTCTGAATCCCCGGCGCGTGATTCTCAGCGTCCGACACCGCCATGTTCGGCGCCGTCAGGTACCGCAGCGCGCCCATGTCGGCCGTGAACGCAGCCGGGAGAGAGTTGAACGCCGCGTCCTCGCACCGATCGGCCCAGATCATGTCGCCCGTGATCGCGATCAGAATCTCGTGGCTGAGCATCTCCTCGACGATGCCGCACGTCTCGATGCACTGGCGCGGATCGGCAAACCCGGGCCTGGCGTTCTCGTCAGCCCCGAACATCCCGCCCGGAACCTGCCCGTACTGCTCGCGCACGAACCGCCAGTTCGCGTCGGCCTGGGCCTTGTCCTTGGCGTCGCGCGACTGCACCCACCACTGCGCCGGCTGGCGGAACGCCTGGGCCACGTTCACGTTGTGCCAGTCAATGACCCCCTCATCCCATCGCGCCGTGTGCTGGTGCGTCCGCGCAGCCAGCTCCAAAAGCCACGCTTCGCCCGTGCGGTTGTAGAGCCAGTGAATCGCCGCCAACTGATCCCCCGCCCGGATCTTGGGCCAGTAGCCGATCAGGAACGCGTCATCGGGAACCTGCTCGAGGTACCTGAAATACCGCTGCATGAGCGTGATCACGCGCGCATCGCCAGTCCAATCGTGATAGTCCATCAGGCAGAACAGCATGATCATGTTCGGCCACAGATCATCGCGCCCCGTCAGCCGCGTCGCCAGACCCGTGCGCCCCTCATCAGGCCCGAACCATCCATCCTCCTGCTGGCTGGCAAACGCCCCTTCGATCCACACATGCGCCTCGGCGATCATCGCTTCATCGCGCAGCACGTACGCCGCGTTGAGAAAACCCTTGAGCCAGTACGGCACCTCTTCCCAGCCCCGATCGCCCCGCCCCTTCGGGTCCAGCCACGCGTTGCCTTCCTTCTGCACAAAGGGGCTGATCTCGCCAAGCCGCCCATGAAACCCGTCGGCCTGAAGCCGGATCTGATGCCCCAGCCAGCCCCCGACCTCGATCGACCCGATCGGAAGCTTGACCAGCCGCGAAGGTTCGAGCGGCTCACGGTTCGTCACATACTGCGCCATCGACTGCTCCGGTTGCGTCCACGCTGGCAAGGCCAGAACCGCCCCGCTCGCTGCCATCACGATCATCGTTGTTGCACTCTTCATCCCGCCATCCTAGCGAAAACCCCGGCTCGCTCCGCAGGCGCCCCACAACTTCCATAACGATTGAGGACTTCGCCCGCTCGAAGCACGCCAAACTCCAGCCGCAGACCCCCCTTGGCCGATCCCCCTATCGTTGCTCCCAACCGCCATGTTCACACCAACGCAGGAGTTTCCGCAATGGGCGTTCAGATCGCACTCGCACCCGGTGACGGCATCGGACCCGAAATCATGGACGCCTGCATCCGCATCTTCGCCGAGGCCGACGTCACGGCTCACCTCGACTTCGTCCCCGTCGACATGGGCCAGCGCGTCTTCGCCGCCGGCGACCCGCGCGGCATCACCGACGAAGCCGTCGAAACCATCGAACGCACCGGCCTGGTCTACAAAGGCCCCATGGGCACCCCCATCGGCGGCGGCGGAAAGTCCATCAACGTCACCCTCCGCAAAACCTTCGGCGCCTTTGCCAACCTGCGACACTTCCAGTCCCTCCCCGGCGTTGACACCGTCTTCAGCCGCGCCGGCGTCCCCGTCGACATGTACATCGTCCGCGAAAACATCGAAGACACCTACGGCGGCATCGAGCACCGCCTCACCAACGACGTCATCGAGTGCAAGCGCCTCATCTCCGCTCCCGGCTGCGATCAGGTCCATCACTTCGCCTTCCAGACCGCCGCAAGCCTCGGCATCACCAAGGTCCACTGCGCTCACAAGGCCAACATCATGAAGATGACCGATGGCCTGTTCCTCGAACGCTTCGTCGCCGAAGCCCAGCACTACCCCGCCATCGAAATCGCCGACATCATCATCGACGCCCTCTGCATGAACCTCGTGCTCAAGCCACAGGACTATCGCATGATCGTCCTGCCCAACCTCCAGGGTGACATCGTCAGCGATCTGGCCGCAGGGCTCGTCGGCGGGCTCGGATTCGCGCCCAGCGCCAACATCGGCGACCACATCTCCATCTTCGAAGCCGTCCACGGCACCGCCCCCGACATCGCCGGCAAGGGCGTGGCCAACCCCACAAGCCTCCTCCTCAGCGGGCTCATGCTCCTGCGACACCTCGGCATGCTCAAGCAGGCCGCAACCATCGAAAACGCACTCCTGGCAGCCCTCGAAGCCGGCATCCACACCGGCGATGTCAAAGGCAAGGGTGAGCCCGTCGGCACCGACGCCTTCGCTGGCGCCATCATCGACCGCCTCGGCACCACACCCAAAGGCAAGGAAGCACGCCCCGTCCCTACCGCCGCAACCCCAACACACACGCCGCCCGTCCGCCCGCACGTCAACAAACTCATGCGCACCTTCGAGACCGTCCACAGCACACACTGCGGCTGCGACATCTACGTCGGCACCACCATCACCCCCCTCGAACTCGCCCAGCGCCTCGAACGCATCGCACAAGGCACCGCCTTCAAACTCACCATGATCTCCAACCGCGGCACCCAGGTCTGGCCCAGCGGCAGCCCCTACACCGAAGTCGTCGATTACTACCGCGTCCGCTTCGAACTCCGCGATCCCGCCGTCATGCTCGGACAGATCGGGCAGATGCCCACCATCCACCTGCTCACCAAGGTGGCCGAAAAATTCGAAGTCACCGACTTTCAACCGCTCAAGATGTTCGACGGCAAGCCCGGTTTCTCCCGCGCCCAGGGCCAGTAAACGCCCATTGACCCCTTTTGACTCGACTCGGCAGCCCGGACGGTGTAGATTGCTGGTATGACCAGTCGCATTCCCCGCCGCGCCCGTCGCGCGATCACCGCAGGCGCCGCCGCTCTGTTCGCGCTCACCGCCTGTGCCACGCTCGAACCCGCCCCACGCGACCGCACCGACGACACGCAACTCCCCTCCCGCACCGACCCCGATGCGCCATCGCGCAACGAACGCTCCACCACCTTCCAGGTCTGGGACCTCCACGCCAGCGGCATCGACCCGCTTCGCTCGCAGAAAGTCATCGACCCCAACCTCGCTCAGCGCGGCTACTGGATCACCACAGCGTTCATGGGCATGCCACGACGCGCCGAAGGCGATCGCATGGGCGCCGGAGGCCGCGTCATCGCCGAAGCAGACCTCGCTGAACGCGCTCGCGTCTTTGAAAAACGCATCGCCGACACTCGCATCTCAGGCCTGCCCGGCATCGTCATGCTCGACGCCGAAGCCTTCATGCCATACGAAAGCGAACAGACCCTCGCGTGGTACAACCAGACCGCACGCATCGCCTCAAAGCACTTCGCCAACTGGTTCTGGTACTTTCAGCCACACCGCTTCGAGCGTGCCACAGTTCCAGCACGCTTCTCAACCGAAGACGAGTACTACGACTGGCACGCACGCCAGGAGTTCATGCAACTCGCCTCGGCCATCAGTGTCACTGTCTACCACGGCCGCGAACGCGATGCCACCAACCCCATCTCCGCCGCCGGACGCACGCAGGGCGATCGCCACCTCGAGCGCGCCGCCGAGTTCGCCCGCCGCATGAACAAACCTCTCATTGTCACCGTTCGCGCCGATCTCGCAGGCAAGCCCCGCGAAACACTCATGACCAAAGAAGCCCTCGAAGCCTCGTGGCGAGAGTTCTTCCTCCGCAAGGATGTCCACGGCATCGCCATCTGGAACGATCAGCCCGAAGACATGGTCGACTTCGATCGCCGCTGGTCCAAGCAACGCATCGAACCCGTCATCCACGACCTGCTCATCGAACGCAAAAAAGTCGTAGACAGACAATCTGAGTGATTTGCACTCATCTCGCCCGATCGCTCATCGAGTCCACCTGACTTCAGCGTTACTAATACTTGCGCGATGCAAGCCCGGCGTCTCGCGGGTTCGATCGCTGCGCCTGCCAGCCCCAACTCGACGCATCAAACACATCGAGCCTCGAGCCATCAAGCAGCAGATTCCCCACATCCAGGTTCGAATCGAACACCAACTCCGCAATCCGCAACCCCGTGTCTGCCTCAAATGTGGTCAACAGATCGCGGACCGCAAGCACTGCGTTCGGATGGTCGCTTCCATCCGGAGTCAGCACCCCAAGCTCACCAACCCCAAGGTCAGCAAGCATCCCAACCCACGAACTGCTCCGCACATTCTCCCGGTGCACACAAAGGCGGTCCTGATACCCGATTCCGGTGCTGCCCGACTCCACGGCTCGCAGGATTTCCGTCTGACGCTCGGCGGTCAGAGTCTTGAATGAACGTGCATTCACCCTAACATCACGAGGCGAAACTACCCCCGCCGATGCAGCGGCAGAAAGACCCACGATCACGATCAGCCCACGTCGAAACATCCTCTAGCTCCCCACAACGGGCGGATAGGCTCCGACCGCGCTCCATTTCCACCCAAGGAATACAGCGCCGCTACAAACTGACCAATAAAATGGGAGATTTTTTCAGTCCGCAATGCGAATTCTCCCCGTTCAGGTCAGCCAGCCCTACCAACCACCCGACTTCAAGTGTTTCTGCCCGCCGTGCCTGCCCGATAGACTCTTGCATTGAGCGACCACCTTCGATTTGATACCGGTGGCGGACCGCGGCCCCCGCTCCTCCGCCGCCTCTTCCCCGAGCCAGGTAATCCCCTGACCTGGTCGCTGCCCATCTATCGCGCCTGGGGTATTCGCGTCCGCATCCACCTCCTCTTTCTGGTCTACATCGCCGTCAAACTGATTGGAGCTGCAAGCGGGTCGAACTTCACGCTCGTCGCCCTGATTCTCGCCACGCTGTTTCTACTCGTGCTGTTGCACGAATACGGCCACTGCTTCGCCTGCCGATGGGTCGGTGGCTCGGCCGACGACATTCTGCTCTGGCCTCTGGGAGGATTGGCATTCTGCCGCCCGCCCCGAAGGTGGAAAGCCGACCTCATCACGACCCTCGGAGGCCCTGCGGTCAATGTTGTCCTGTTTCCGATTCTGGCGCTGGCGCTCTATGCCCTCACCCGTTCGTGGGGAGCCGTGTTCTTCAACCCGTTCACCCCATCGCAAGGGTGGCTTCTGGCTGCTCCTCATGGCCTGACAGGTCAACTCCTCTTCGCTGCGCACTACACCAACGCTCTGCTCCTGGCGTTCAACATGCTCGTACCGATGTATCCCATGGATGCCGGACGCACGCTGCATGCGATTCTCTGGCGTTCTCTCGGGCACCGCCGCGGCCTGCACATCACCGTACATGTCGGGATCGGTGCGGCGTGTGTCCTTGGCGTCATCGGCATCGCTGCCAACGAAACCCTTCTCCTTGCCCTAGCCATACTCGGAGGGCTGACGTGCTTTTTTGAACGCCGCCAACTCATGCTTGCACCAGCCTATTCCACCGACTTGGATGACTTTGAACCTGCTGAGCCGAGCCCCAGACTTATTGCGCGCGAGCGCCAGCACGCGATCGAGGTCGAGCGCATTCTCGAAAAGATCGCTCGCGAAGGCATGGGCAACCTGTCACGCCGCGAGCGTAAAACGCTCGCACATGAGACGCGACGCCGCCGGAATGGGTAACATCGCCCGTGCCGCGCACCGGGTTGGCGCGCCAAAACGAGGGTTCTCATGGGCATCTATGACCGCGACTATGTCCGCGATCAACGCGCCGGAGCTGGTGCGCCTGGGCGCGAGCGCGGAACACTTGCTCGCCGCGCTCGCGGGTTCTCGTTCACCACCTGGCTCATCGCGATCAACATTGCCGTGGCGATCATTCGACTCGCGCTTGGCTCGTTCGGACATCCGGTCCACGTTCAAACCGAACTGACCGTCGATCCGGCAACTATCACCCAGCTGAGAGAATCGCAGGACTACTTCGTCAGTTGGGCGCCGCCTAACACGACCAACCCCGGCCGCACCTCGGGCACACTGCTGTATCGCACACTGTTCGATGTTGCGAGCGATGGATCCATCAGGCCAGTGGGCAAGGCCGACTACAAGGTCATGGATCCCCTCGAACGCTTCGGGCACTTCTCCACCGCCACCGGATTTGCCCGGCTCGAAGTCTGGCGCCTCGTCACATTCCAGTTCCTCCACGCGGGTTTCATGCATCTTCTGTTCAATATGTTCGGGTTGTGGGTCTTCGGCCGCATCGTCGAAGAACAACTCGGCGGCAAACGCTATCTCGCCTTCTATCTCACCTGTGGCATATTCGGCGGCTTGCTCTACCTCGTGCTCAACCTTGCCGGTGTTCTGGGCCTGCGACTGCCCGGGGCGCTCAACGTCCAGATCACAACATCGCTTGTCGGCGCTTCGGCTGGTGTCTTCGGCGTGCTCATGGCGTGCGCGTACATCGCCCCCAAGACCATCGTTCAACTCATCTTCCCGCCAATCCCCATTCAGATGCGCTATCTCGTGTACGGCTTCTTCGCCCTCTCGGTCTGGAACCTCGTGATCGGCAGCAAGAACCAGGGCGGAGAAGCCGCCCACGTCGGCGGCGCGCTGGCCGGATACTTCTTCATCCGCCGCGCATATCTGCTCAACGACTTCTTCGAGGTCTTTCGCCGATCATCCAAGCCTCGCAAGAGCCCAAAACCCTCCCGAGCGCGCACGCACGCATCCGACGCCGAGATCGACACCATTCTCGACAAGATCAGTCGCGACGGCATCGCCGGCCTGAGCGACGAAGAACGCAAGCGCTTAGCCGAGCACAGCAAGAGCGAACGCCAGGATCGAAGCCATTGACCTCGCCGCTGAGATTCGAAATCCACGCGCGATGCCCGCACACCGCTGCCCGCGTCGGCACAGTCTCCACACCACACGGTGACTTCGACACCCCCGCATTCATGACCGTCGGCACGCGCGCTTCGGTCAAGGGCATCCTGCCCGATTTCATTCGACGAATCGGTGGCCAGGTCATTCTCAACAACACCTTCCACCTCATGCTCCGCCCAGGCTCGCAGCTCATCGAGCGCATGGGAGGCGTTCACCGCTTCATGAACTACAAAGGCCCAATCCTCACCGACTCCGGCGGATATCAGGCCTACTCGATGGCCGACATCAACGCTGTTGACGACGACGGCGTGACCTTCAAGTCGATCGTCGATGGCAGCAGCGTCCGCCTCACCCCCGAACGCGCCATCGAGATCCAGAACCAACTCGGGGCCGACATCATCATGGCGTTCGACGATTGCCCGCCCTCGGTCGATCCCGCAGCCGCGCCCTTCAATCAGGCCCGCCTGCGCCACGCCATCACGCGCGATTCAAAGCGATCGCGCACCTACGACCATACTGCTCGCCTGCAAATCGCCAACGAACGCACCGTCCGCTGGCTTGATCGGTGCAAGGCCGCGCACGCCAATCCCAACACTCAGGCGTTGTTCGGCATCATCCAAGGCGGTACCGATCTGGATCAGCGCACCCACTGCGTCCAGCAGGTCTGCAACATCGACCTGCCCGGATACGCCATCGGAGGCGTGGCTGTGGGCGAAGCGTTCGAGGCCATTGCAGCGGTCACCCAGCACACCGCCCGGCTCATGCCCGAAAACAAGCCCCGATATCTCATGGGCGTCGGGTACGAACGCGACATTGTCGCTGCGGTTCGCTCGGGCATCGACATGTTCGATTGCGTACTCCCGACGCGCAACGGCCGCAACGCAAACGCCTTCACCACCACAGGGCAGATTCGACTTCGCAACGCTGCCTGTGCCGACGACCCGCGAGTCATCGAACCTGGGTGCGATTGCCCCGCGTGCGACCCGATCGGCTTCGGATGGGAGTCGGCGCACGAAACCGGGTTCTCCCGTGCCTATATCAGGCATTTGTTCATGTCCGGGGAAATGCTTGGGCCGATCCTCGTTTCCCTGCACAATCTGCGACACTTCCAGCGCCTGATGTTGGACATTCGGCTTGCGATCCGCCATGATGGATGGTCCGACTTTGCTCAGCGCTGGCCGGTCGCCGTTGAAGGTCTGACGTACTCAGCCTCTCATTCCAACTGAACACCAAACAAACCGGGCGCACCCCGCTCCCGCATGCTGTAAGGAATTCTCGATGTTCATGCATGAAATCGTCACCCTCGCGTCCAAACCCCCTGTCATTGGTGGCGGAGGCGATGTGCCAGCCGCCAGTGAACTCGTCCCCGGCAGCCCCGCAGGCACCCCTGCACCTGCCGGTCGAGGCGGCGGGATGGACATCATCATGTTCGGCCTGCTTATTTTCTTCGTTTTTATGATCTTCACCACGATGATGTCGGGCAAGAAAGAAAAGAAACGCAAGGCCGAACTTCTGAACTCGCTCGCCCGGCACGACAAGGTTCAGACCGTCGGAGGAATCATCGGGAGCATCGTGGAAATCGACGACACGGAGATCATCATCCGCACCGACGAAGCCACCAACACGCGCATCCGCGTCGCCCGGACCGCTATTCAGACCGTCCTCAAGAAGGGCCGAACTGCCGGTGCCGAGGCTGAAACCAAGCCCGACGCGCTCGAAATCCGGGCTTGAACTGACTCATAAAGACCTGCCAGCACACCGCGCCCCGGCCTCTGCCCGCGCCAAAGATCCCCTTCCCTGCGCATCGACCGATCGGGAACCGAAAACATGAAGAATCTTCGATCCAAGTCCATCTTCCTCCTCATCGTGCTCGTCATGTGCGCGCTGAGTATCTATCCCCCGACCGACAAGCTTCGCCTCGGAAAAGATCTCCGAGGCGGAACCACGCTGGTCTACTCGATTGATATCGCCCCCGGCGAAGATGCGGGCGAGACCATCAGCAAGGTCATCGACGTCCTCAAGGACCGCGTCGACCCCGACGGCATCTTCGACATCACCATGATCGCGCAAGGTCAGGATCGCATCGAGATCACGATGCCCCTCCCGAGCGAAAGGGTCAAGCAAATCAAGAAGGCCTACGAAGACGCGCTGGCCGTCATCGACGCGCGCAGCATCGACCGCGCCGATTTCGAGCGCGTCATGCGCTCACCAGTCGAGAGCCGCACCGCTCGCATAACTCAGGTTGCAGGCGACTCCGGCATCTTGCGCGAGGTCCTTGATGACGCTGCTGCGGCGCTCGATCGCGCGGTGGCCCTGCGATCGCAATACGAGTTCGCAGAGAGTCAGCGAGCGCCAGATTCGGTGCTCGATCAACTCGCCGAAGAAATTGCCGAAGCCGAGATTCGCTACTCACGAGCCCGCGACGCAGCGATTTCATCGATGCCTTCGGGAGACGAATTGCGCCGGATTCTTGACCTGTCCGATCGCCCACTCATACTCAAGGATGCTGCGACCGACGAGTACCGCTCGCTCGACAGCAGCCGAAAGCGAGCACTCGATCGCTTTCAGGAGTTGCATGCACAGCGTCTGGGCAGCGATCTGACCAACGCACTTGCAGCCCACGATACATATATCCGCAACCGCACTTCGCTCGACGATCCATCGGACCTGATCCGCCTGCTGCGTGGTGCTGGTGTGCTCAGTTTCCGCATCACCGTGGACCCGCAGGGTTCCGGGACAACCAACACCCACCCCGAAGAATTCCGCCTTCGCGAGGAACTGCGCGAAAAAGGCCCGCTCAATGTTCGCTCGCGCGACGCACGCTGGGTCAAGATCAATCGCATCGAAGCCTGGATCGACACGATCCAGCAACTCGAGATGCTCGACCTCGACCCGGGTTCGTTCTTCCGGAATCAGCAGCTTGTCGTCGAACCCTACGACGGCGCGTACTGGGTTCTGGCGTGGGATACATCGGACCGGCGCCTGACGCAAGCCGATGATCCTGACTGGTCGGTCGCCGCGGCGTTCAACACTGCCGACTCTTCGGGCCGCCCCGCCATCGGGTTCCGCATGAACACGCGCGGGTCGCGCATGATGGGCGACCTGACAGGCAACAACCTCGGCAACAAGATGGCCGTGCTGCTTGATGACGAGGTCTACACCGCGCCCAACATTCAAGGACGTATCACACGCAACGGCCAGATCACCGGCAACTTTTCGACGCCCGAACGCGAGTACATCATCCGCGTTCTCAATGCGGGTTCGCTTCAGGCCAAGCTCTCCAGTCAGCCTCTGAGCGAAAACACCATCGCCCCCGAACTCGGGCTCGACAACCTTCGGGCGGGCCTCGTGGCCGGCCTCATCGCGCTCGTGATCGTCAGCGCGTTCATGGTCTTCTACTACTTCGGCTACGGCCTCATCGCGGTGCTTGCGCTCCTCTGCAATGCAGTGCTCATTCTCGCCGCCATGTCACTTGCCAAAGCCGCTTTCAGCCTCCCGGGCATCGCAGGCGTCATCCTCACCTTCGGCATGGCGGTCGACGCCAACGTGCTGATTTTTGAACGCATCCGCGAAGAACTCCGCGCCGGCAAGGATCTTAAAGCCGCCGTTCGACTCGGATATCAGAAAGCGCTCTCGTCAATCGTCGACGGCAACGTCACCAACCTCATCGTCTGCGTCGTGCTCGGGCAACTCGGCACCCAGGAAATCCGGGGGTTTGCCATCACTCTGGGTATCGGCGTCTGCACCACACTCTTCTCCGCACTCTTCATCAGCCGCATGCTGATGACCTTCATCACCGATGTGGCCCAACTCAAACGCATGAGCATGCTCGCGCTGGCCTTCCCGGTCATCGACCGCGTCCTTGAACCGAAAATCAACTGGGTCGGCCTCCGGCATATCTCCATTGTCATCTCGACCATCTTCGTCGGCATCGGCGTCGCCATGGTCGTCTTCCAAGGCGAAAAGATGCTCGACATGGAGTTCCGAGGCGGCGTGCAGGTCACACTCCGTTTCGGCAGCGATGAACAGGGCAATCCGATCATCATGGAGCGTGCGCAAGTCCTCGAACGGGTTCGCAACATCGGCCAGGACCGTGCCGCGCTCGATCCACTTCGCGCCTTCACCCTCGCCGAAGCCATCCCCGTCAATCCCGAGGCGGGAGGAATCTCCTCCAACACCTTCCTGATCAAAGCGTTTCTTCTCGATGATCAGGCCGTCGCCGCGCCAACTTCGCTCGGTGCCCGCGGACAGGATGAAGTCCAATCTCCGATCGACGTGATGGTCCGTGCCATCATTTCCGCATTTGAACAGGAAATTGACACCCGCTCGCCCGTTGCGTTCGTTGGCGATCGGTTCGATTCTATCGATGGCGCGCCAGTCTACTCAGTCTTATCGCCAATATTGGGCGAGAACATCCGACGCAGCGAGTACCGCGAGAACGTTACGCCGTTCATCGGTGGCGTCGCCATTGTGATCGATGTCGATGCTTCTCGAGTCGAGCGTCTTCCCACCCTTGATGGCCTGGCAGACCGCATCGACACCATGCGCTCCAAGCCCGATTTCTCCGATTCTCTGCGTCACGAGACGCGATTGATCATTCTTCGCGGCAGTCCCGACGCGGTCGAGACGTTTGTGCTTCTGGCTCGCGATTCGAATCTCAGTTTCTTCGACAACGAAGATGTCTGGCGTGTAGCGCTGGCCGAGCGCGAGTGGGATCTGGTTCGAAGCGCGCTAGGCGATGTGACAACCCTTGCCAGTGTGCAGACCTTCAGTCCCGTCATCGCCGAACGCTTCAAGCAGACCGCAATCGTCTCGGTCCTCATGAGTTTCCTGCTGATCTTGATCTATATCTGGGTGCGCTTCGGCTCGGTCCGCTACTCGCTGTCAACCGTCGTCGCCCTCACGCACGACGTCCTCGTCGTCATCGGGCTCATTGCCCTGGCCGAGATCGCCTACGACCACCCCGCTACTGCGAGCATCGCTCAGTCCATTGGTGTCGCGCCGTTCAAGATCGACCTCACTCTTGTCGCCGCCATCCTCACGATCATCGGCTACTCGCTCAATGACACCATCATCATCATGGACCGCATCCGCGAAAACCGCGGAAAACTCCCCTATGCGTCGGCTAGCGTCATCAATCTTTCCATCAATCAGACCATGAGCCGAACCGCAATCACATCAGGCACAACCCTCCTGGCAGTCATCATCCTGTACATCTGGGGGGGCGATGGCGTGCGGGCCTTCTCATACGCTCTGCTTACCGGCATCATCGTCGGAACATATTCAACCGTCGCTGTTGCTGCACCGCTCGTCTGGTCGAAGAAAACTGGAGGCCCGTCCAACCCCAGCACCTGACCCCCCGTTCGAGTCCGCTGACTGAGCGCTCGACCATCCACGGGAGCGAGCCATGGAACATCGAGGCAACAGAACCATTCTCGCACTGACGCTGCTCGTCGTCGTCTGGATTGTGACGTACTGGATCTGGCAACCCCGCTCAGAACGCGACCTCAGAGTCACCTTCCCCGAGCCTCTGACGAACACAGGTGTACAAGTTTCCCCAGATACCCCTTCGCTCACTCCGATCCAACCTTCGCCCGATCGGCCTGAGCCTGTCAACCCCGAACCTCCCAAGCCCCAAACCCCGCCACAGGATCCCGACTTCGGTCAGCCCCCGTTTCGCTGGTACACCGTGCAGAAAGACGACACAGCCGAACGCATCGCCGCTCGCGAACTCGGCTCTACTCAACACTGGCGCGCCATCGCGCGCGCCAACCCGATCAAGGACATCTCGCGCCTCATCCCTGGCGACCAGATCAAGATCCCACTCGATCCAGAAAATCCGCAGGGCCGCCCCGACAACCGCACGACGCAGACACCCGCAGCACCAAAGAATATCGAATACGTCGTTCGTTCCGGCGACACCCTCTCGGGCATCGCAAAGCAGTTCTATGGCAGCGCAAGTCCACAGTTCATCGACTTCATATTCGCTGCCAATCGCGACCGCCTCCGCAACAAGAATGATCTTCGAGTTGGGCAGACCCTGATCATTCCACCCAAGCCGACCGCTGCGGACTGATCAACCCTACCATCACGCTTCATGAGCACTTCGACCTACATTGTGACCGGAGGCGCGGGTTTCATAGGCTCAAATCTTGTCGCCGAACTCCTACGCCGCGAGCCCGGCGCCCACATCATGGTCATCGACGACTTCCGTTCCGGCTCGTTCGCGAACATCGTCGAAGCATGCCAGCGCAAGGGCATTGCTCCGTTCACCGGTGAAGTCTTCGCAGAAGCCGTTGCCGACCTCAACCTCCAGCCCGCGATCGAGGGCCTCGCGCCAAACGCCGTCTTCCACCTCGCCGCCATTACCGACACCACAGTCGCCGACGAGAAGAAGATGATCCACGACAACACCGAGTCCTTCGGCGACATGATTCAGGCCTGCGCTGCCGCACGCATTCCCCTCGTCTACGCCTCCTCCGCTGCGACCTACGGCTCGCCCCGACACAACCACAAACCCTTCCCACTCTCATTGGCCGGCTCACCCAACAACGTCTACGGCTTCAGCAAATGGCTCATGGAACTCGAGCACGCACGCATCGCCGCCGATGTCGCCGAGGAGTCCGGCTCGCAGCCGCATGTCGTCGGTCTGCGCTACTTCAACGTCTTCGGCCCCGGCGAACATCGCAAGGGTCGCATGGCCAGCATGGTTCACCAACTCGCGATTCAAGTCCTGCGCGGAGGCTCGCCAAGACTCTTCCGCGATGGCTCGCAGTCTCGCGATCAGATCTACGTCGATGATGTCGTCGATTGCACCATCGCCGCCGCTGCGCCCCGCGCCATCCCCGGCGTCTACAACCTCGGCTCCGGACGCGCCACTTCGTTTAACGACATCGCTGGCGCCATCCTCGCAACCCTCGCTGCCAGTCGCACGATCGAGTACTTCGACATGCCCACGCACATCCGCCAGTTCTATCAGGATTTCACATGCGCGGACCTGACCGAAACTTCCCGAGGCCTGCAATGGACGCCCGCACACGAGCCTCTCGCAGCCATGCGTTCCTATGTCCAATACCTCGCCGAACACCAGCACACATGGAATGATGGAGCCGCATCGTGAGTCTCAAACGCATCCTCGTGACCGGCGGCGCGGGTTTTCTCGGCTCGCACCTCTGCGACCGGCTCGTGCAGCAGGGACACGACGTCATCTGCCTCGACAACTTCTTCACAAGCCAGAAATCGAACGTTGAACACCTGCTCGATCACTCAAACTTCGAACTCATCCGCCATGACGTCACACACCCGCTCTGGCTCGAAGTCGACGAGATCTACAACCTCGCATGCCCCGCCGCACCAGGGCACTATCAATACAACCCCATCAAAACCATGAAAACCTCTGTCATGGGCGCAATCAATATCCTCGGCATGGCCAAACGCTGTCGCGCCAAAGTTCTCCAGGCATCCACCAGTGAGGTCTATGGCGATCCCGATATTCATCCCCAGCCCGAGTCCTATCGCGGCAATGTCAACCCCATCGGCCCACGCGCCTGCTACGACGAAGGAAAGCGCGCCGCCGAAACTCTCTTCTTCGACTATCACCGCGCCAACCGCGTCAACATCCGCGTCGTGCGCATCTTCAACACCTACGGCCCACGCATGCACCCGTTCGACGGCCGCGTCGTCTCAAACTTCATCCGTCAGGCACTTCACTCTTCCAAACTCACCATGTTCGGCGACGGATCACAAAGCCGTTCATTCTGCTATGTTGACGACATGATCGAAGGCCTCATCCGCATGATGAACGGCCCCGACGACTTCCCCGGACCCGTCAACATCGGCAATCCCAACGAATTCACCATCCTCCAACTCGCGCAACTCATCCTCAAACTCACCGGCCGCGAAGACCTCCCGCTCGAACACCTCGCCCTTCCCGCGGATGATCCACGCCAGCGTCAGCCCGATATCACGCTGGCGCGCTCACGCCTGAACTGGGAGCCGAAGATCCAACTCAATGAAGGGCTCGCCAGGACCATCGACTACTTCAAGTCCATTCGCTTCGACGACTTCCGCGCGCCAACGCCCAACTATTGAACATCCGACAGTGCGTTGCCCGCAGGCGCAACGCCGCAAGATCGTCATGACCTTTCTCGTCGCACCCATCACCGTCGCCGATCAGCCCGCCTGGATCCGCATGCGCCGCGCCATGGGACCCTCATGGTTCACGGATGATATCGAGTCATTCACACGCACCTACTTTGACTCTGGCACCATCCAGGGCCTGCCCCACCAGGTTCTCGTCGCACGCGAACACAACGGCAGCGAGCCCATCGGTTTTGCTGAAGTCTCGCTTCGTGACTATGCCGAAGGTTGCCATTCCTCTCCGGTCGCATATCTGGAGGGCTGGTATGTCGAGCCTGCATGGCACCACAGAGGCGTAGGCCGCGCGCTGCTCATTGAGGCCGAACGCTGGGCCGTCTCGCAAGGATGCACCGAGTTCGCCTCGGACTCGGAAATCGACAATGCCCAGAGCATCGCCGCGCACCAGGCGCTCGGCTTCACCGCCGTCTGTTCCATCACGTGCTTCCACAAACGCATCGCACCTGAAACCCAATCCTGATCCTGCTTCGAGGCTCGCATCAACCAGGTTCAGGCCCCACTGCACAATAAAACGGGCCCGGAGTGCTTCCGGGCCCGATGGCGAACTTTGGTCATATCGATCGACGGCTTACGTCAGCCCGATCAACCCGCCGATCACCGGCCCATACGCCACGATCAGCCCCGCAAACACCACCGACACAATCGAGATCAATTTGATCAGGATGTTGAGCGAAGGCCCCGAAGTGTCCTTGAACGGATCGCCCACCGTGTCACCAACAACAGTCGCCTTGTGGTCATCCGATCCCTTGCCATAGACGTACTTCGAGCCGTTACCCGCTGCCTTGTACTCGGCCGCACGCGCTGCAACCGCCCCACGCACTGCCTCGGGAATCTTCGACCTGATTTCCGCGTGCTCGAGGAACTGATCCGCCGTGATGCGCCCGTACGACTCAAGCAGCTTCTTCGCGTTATCCCACGCGCCGCCCGCGTTGGCCATGAACACCGCCACTGCAAAGCCGCTCGTCAGCCCGCCCGCAAGCAGACCCATCACCCCCGGCACGCTCAAGACCAAACCCACCGCGATCGGCACAAAGATCGCCAGCGCTGCCGGCACGATCATTTCCTTCTGCGCACCAGCTGTCGAAATCGACACGCAACGGGCATAGTCCGGATACTGCTGCCCCTCAAACTCAACCTGCTTGGGCCAGGCCTCGGGGTTCGAGATCTGCTCTTCGCTCATGCCCTTGGCCCTGAAGGCAGCACGCATCTTCCCAAACTGCCTGCGGCACTCGCCCATCATCGCATACGCCGCACGGCCCACCGCACTCATCGTCAGGGCACAGAACAGGAACGCCAGCAGCACCCCGATGAAGATTCCGCCGAGCAGCCTCGGATTGGCAATCGTCACGTCGTAAAACCTCAGCACATCCTTGATCGAACCATTTCGCGACGAGGCAAGGTGCATCGTCCATGCTTCGACTTGATCGTCCAGGTTCATCGCCGTGCCGTGGATCTGATACGCATCGCGCCCATCACGTTCGATCGGGAAGGTCTTGCCCTTCTCAAAGTTCGGCCGACGCGAAGCACCCTTGATGTCCAGTACCATCGCGCCGTCCACCTCACGCCCTGCGCCGCTCTCCGAGACCACCGCAAACTTGCCGTAGCCTTCATACACCGCGAACAAGCCGTCGGTCGCACCCGCAGGAGCCACATACGAACCCTTGTCGATGAACGCCACCGATTGCGTCGTGATCTGTGTCTGAACGATCTGGATGTACGCCGCGAACAGCGCCAAAGCCGTCAAGGCCGCAGAACCAATCGCAAAGCCCTTGCCCGTCGCTGCGGTCGTGTTGCCCAGCGAGTCGAGCATGTCCGTCCGCTCACGCACATGCGGGGGCTGACTGGTCATCTCGGCGTTCCCGCCCGCGTTGTCCGCGATCGGGCCATACGCATCCGTCGCCAGCGTGATGCCAAGCGTGCTCAGCATGCCCACCGCCGCAATGCCCACGCCATACAGACCCATCAGGAAACTCTCGTTGCCGCCCGCCAGCACGAACGCCGCGATGATCGCCGCGACCACCGTCACCAGCGATGCCCAGGTCGACTTCATCCCTTCAGCAATGCCCGCGATAATCACTGTCGCCGGCCCGGTCAGTGCCTGCTCAGCAATCCGCTGCGTCGGACGGTGCTCATAGCTCGTGTAATACTCCGTCGCCACTGCGATCACATTACCCGCAACCAGACCGACCACAATCGCCAGCCACACGCGCCACCACGTCGTAATGCCTTCGAGCGCACCACCGTCAGCCCCTGCCTTGCCCAGCACGAAGTAGAACAGCGCGCCCGCAGCCACGATGATCAGCGCCGAAGCAATCCACACGCCCTTGTGCAGACTCTTGAGCAGCTCAGCAAACGAGGCGTTCTCTTTCGCCTTCACTGTGAACACGCCAAGAATCGAGCAGAAGATCCCGACGCCCGCAAGCCCGAGCGGGGCAGCAGCAAGCGCCATTCCAAGGCCCATCGATTCCGACCCGGTAATCCCGAACAGGCTCATCGCAGCCGCAGCACCAAGTGCCATGGTCGCCAGAATCGAACCGTAATACGACTCATACAAGTCCGCACCCATGCCCGCCACGTCGCCCACGTTGTCGCCGACATTGTCCGCGATCGTCGCCGGGTTGCGCGCGTCGTCTTCCGGAATACCCGCCTCGACCTTGCCCACCAGGTCCGCCCCCACGTCCGCAGCCTTGGTATAAATGCCGCCGCCCACGCGAGCAAACAACGCCTGTGTCGAAGCCCCCATCCCGTAACTAAGCATCACGGTCGTGATGATCTCGATCCTCATCTCAGTAAAACCGTTGAGAATGAAGAACCACGCACTCACGTCCAGAATCGCAAACCCCACCACCACCAGACCCATCACCGCTCCCGATCGGAACGCAACCGTCAGCCCGTCATTGAGCGATGTCTTGGCAGCGTGCGCCGTCCGGGCACTGGCGTTGGTCGCCATCTTCATCCCGAACCACCCGCACAACCCCGAGAGCAGCCCCGCGACCGGAACGCCGATCAGCGTCAGCCCATCCTGAAGTTTCAGAGCCCACATGCCCGCCAGGAACGCGACCAGCAGCACAAACACGATCGCAACAACCCGGTACTGCCGTTTCAGGTACGCCATCGCACCGTCACGCACCGCCTGCGCAATCCGGATCATCTCGTCGTCGCCCTCGCTCCGGCCCATCACCGTCCGCGAGAACATGAATGCCATGATCAAAGCCGCAATGCCCCCCGCCGGCGCAAGCCAGAACGTCGGTGGCATGTCCGCGATCGATCCAAACGTCGGAATGAGTGAGCAAACCATCGTCATCGATCCTTCCTCTTGATTTGTCCCTTGTTTCCCGCCGACCTGCACCGGCCGGCCCCTCCCCCAACAGTCGCCAGAATATGCAGCACGAGGAGGGTCGATACAATAGCACACCAAGTGAGCACCCGCTCACTTTCCACCGCCAAATCGTCTCAATCATTTATCGGTACGTCTGCTGCAGGCGCAAGAGCCCGCGCACGCAACCGCCAAGAAGTCGGTGATCGCTCGCGCACCAGATTCAGAAGCCTACTCGTCGAAACGGATCCGACGGTTGTCGCTCTTGCGACGCGCACGCCGCTTGCGCTCCGAAGGCTTCTCGTAGTACTCTTTGCGCTTGATGTCCTTCGTCAGGCCTTCCTTCTCGCACAACTTCTTGAATCGACGCATCATCTGCTCGACGCTCTCCCCGCCCCGAGACTTGATCCGAATCGCCATGCTTCCACTTCCTCTGACCAGTCAATGCCCACCGCTCAAGAGCGACCCGCGCTCCCTCCCGATCCTCCGGGACCGGGCGTAAGTAAAGGGCACCAAAGTCCGCCGATCAACCCGCCATACGCTTTCCCGCCCCATGCTCATCATCGACGCCTACAACGTCCTCAACGTCCAAGGCGTCCTCCCGCCTCACTTGGCCGCTCCCGAACTCCTCGACCTGGTCCGACTCCTCAAGACCAGCAGGTATCGCAACGAGTCAACCGTCCTTGTCTGCGATGGCCCCCTCGCCTCGCAGACCCGCCCCAATCAAGCCATCGCCGCCTCAGGCCGCACCACCTCCATCAGCCTCGACTCTGTCCGTCTCGTCTTTTCCCGCCCCGGGCAGGAAGCCGACGACCTGATCGAAGAACTCCTCCTCCACCATCAGGGATCTTCCTCGATCACCATGGTGAGTTCAGACCGCCGCCTGATCCGATCTGCCCGAAAATGGGGGGGACGCCCGCTCCAAGCCTCCACCTTTCTAAGGCACCTCACTGCGGACCACGATCGGGCCCGTAAGCCGGAACTCCCAGCGTTTGCGCAAAGTACTCCCCTGAACAGGTCAGATTTGGCCTACTGGATGAAGCACTTCGGCCTCGGCGCACCGGTCGATCACCCACCTTCGCCGCCACCGCCACCCCCGCCCATTCCAACTCCAGAGCCCGCAAAAGTCCACAAACCCGCGCAACCTTCGCCGATGCTCGACCCTTCTCTCCCACCGCTCATCAAAGAGTCAGGACTTGACATCGATTTGGCCGAACTCGATATGCACCGATGGCTCTCCGACATACAACCATTCCCGCCGCCCTCGTCCTGATCCTGATCAGTGGCTGCACCACGCAACAGCGCCATCCCACCTACGCCTGGCATGGTCAGGAACCCGTTCTTGCCGTCTACGCGGTCGAGACGCTGCACTCCGAACTCCCACAGTCCATCCCGCCTCAATCGATTCGTGCAGCAGCCGAACGCACGCTCCGACACCGCGGCTACACCATCACCACCTCCGAAGCCACCAACGACCGCACCCGCATCGTCGCACGCCCGCCCGACTCAAGACTCTTCAAGCGCATCATTGTCGGATCATCTCTTTCACCCAATGGCACGCGCATCAGCGTGCGCATCGAACCCGGCGGCAATGAAACCACCAGCCGCGACATGCTCGAATCAATCCTGACACTGCTCGGGCGCTAAACAACCGCCCTACCTCGGCAAGACAGGCTTGGACCAGTTCCAGTCCGGGTCCTTGTGCAGCTTGCCCGCCGAGCGGTTCACGCATGTGCGACACACCTTGGCCTCTTCCAGAACCGGGCTCTGCCACATGCCCTCAGCCTTCGCTTCGAGGCACATCACGCACGTCGATTCCTCATTTGTCTCATTCCTTTGCGCAACATCACCCAGCACGATATCGGTATAGGCCACAGTCAGACATCGCCCGCAGATTAAACTGCCCCGGTGCCCCTCGACCATCGCAAACGTGCCGTCCCACGCGATCCCGCAGAAATCACAGATAAAGTCCTCGGGCTGCATGTCCGCAGGATTGGAGCCCGGCCTGTGCATTACTGAATCTCCGCTGCTGAGGCGTGCAACATCGCAATCAACTCGTCATGCACCAGCCCGTTCGACATCAGCGCTGTCGGCCGATGAATCGACCCATCTCCCGACCAGTCTGAATACCGACCGCCCGCTTCTTCGATAATCGGCTTGATGGCTGCGACATCCCACGGATGAATCAACGGCTCGACCACCGCTTCGGCCCGCCCGGTCGCCACCAGAAGCGCTGCATAGCAATCGCTCCACCCGCGATTATGCCCGAACTTCCCCGCCAGTTCGGGCAGCAGGCCCGCGATTCCCGCCTTGCGAAAGTAATCGCTCGAGGTCGTGCACATCAGCGCCTCATCAAGCGATGCAACGCTCGAAACCCGCGCTCGAGTCTCTGTCACACGTCCCACGCGATGCCAGGCGCCAAGCCCTCGGGCTGCATACACCAGCTCATCAAGCGCCGGCATGTACAACACACCGAGAACCATCTCGCCATCGCGCTCAAGCCCTACGAGCGTGCCATACAGCGGCACACCACGTACAAACGAAAATGTCCCGTCCACCGGATCCAGAATCCACCGCGTGCTCGAGTGGCCGCTCTGCCCCTGCTCTTCGCCCATGATGCTGTGCGAGGGAAACCGCGTTTCGATCAGGCTTCGCAACTGCGATTCGGCTTCGCGATCAGCGCGAGTCACGGACGTGCCGTCCGCCTTGCCCGTCACTTCCAGCGCATCGTGTCGAAAATATCGCAGCGTCACCTCGCCGGCCTGCCTGGCGGCGTCCACAGCGAAATCAAGCATCGATCTCAGATCGGTGTCGCGCATGGACAGAGGGTACGCTCAAATCTTCACCCGCACTCAGCGCCCGCTGCAGTGCCCGGGCCAGAGTGTCGATGTGGTGCGCCTCGTGCTCGCTTGTCACGCTCAACCGAAAGTACACCGGCGATGGCCCACTCGGGTACGTCACCACAGGCACAAACACGCCCTCGGCTTCGAGTACTTGCTCAATCCGCTCCATGCGCTGGGCCGACCCGATCGTGAACGCGAAAATCGGTGTCGGTTCACGCCTCACCGTGATGCCCAGCCCGCGCAGCACGCTCTCGACGTGCTCAATATTCGTCCGAAGCCGCTCATGACGGGCATCATCAACGCGCGCGATGCTCAGCGCCACGATCGCCCCGGCAATCAGCACCGGCGAGGCCGGCGTCGTGCAGACGTACGCACTGGCCCTGACCCGCGCCACATCAATCAGCGACGCCCGCGCCGCCACGAACCCCCCCGCACACCCGATTCCCTTGGCCAGCGTCGATGTCACCACCACCCGCTCGCGCAATCCCAACCCCTGATGCGCCAAAGTGCCCGCACCGCCCGGCCCCAGCACGCCAAACGCATGGCAGTCGTCCACCACCAGATAGAGCCCGCTCTCGTGAAACGCCCGCAGCATCGCCATGCGCCCATCGCTGGCAAACACGCCATCAGTCAGAATCGCAATATCCCCGGTCGTCGTGGCTTGAATCTCGCGCTGCGCTTCTTCGAACCTGTCGCCGCGAAACATCCGCACGTCCATTCCCGCGCACCGCGCTGCATCAAGCAGACTTCGGTGCGATCGCTCATCAACCAGGGCCGTCCGAACACCCACTGCAGCGAGCATCTGCATCGCAGCCAGATTGGCGGTATATCCATCAGGCACCAGCAGCGCGCGCTCAGCCCCGAGCACTGCACAGATCAGGTCTTCCATCTGTTCGTGCAGCGCTGTATTCCCGCTCGTCTCGCGCGATGCGCTTGTGCTCAGGCCAAAGTGTCCCATGGCTTCGCTTGCCGCCCGCAAGACACGCGGCTCGTGCGCCAGCCCAAGGTAGTTGCACCCCGCGAATGCGATCAACTCGCGCTGCCCGCGCCTGACCATCGTCGCACTGACCGCATCAAACGCCGGAGCACTCATCAGCCGCTTCCTCCCGCTCTCTCCTGGAGCACCCGCCACTCAGGGCGTCGGATCGCCGATGTCGTACACGCGCATCCGCGCGATGCGCGACCGCCAGCGATCAACCAACTCCACATGCAACGGATGCTCCACATACCGCGCATAATCCTCGACCGAGTCAAACCCGATATACAAACCCACGTCATAATCACTCTGCACCGTCGCCCGCCCGGTATCGAGGTGTTGTCCACTCGCATACGACCTGACCTCTTTGATATCGGTCAGATGCCGGTCGCAATCGGCAATCAATGCGCCAGCCAGCGACGGATCGCTCAGTTCGATGAGCACCACATGCGAGATCATGGCCGGTCTGGCGGGCCCCGATGACGAGCACCCACCGACAGCCAGCGCCCCGATCAGTGCCACGAGTCCGGTCCATCGCATTCGTTCGGTCTTCATCAGCGCCCCCTTTCGGCTCACGCTCACAAGTGCAGAAATTTGAGCGGGATTCTTGTCAGCACCTCACGCCCAGAACGGTATTCAATTGCTCAACCGTGCGCGTGGCGTACGCGCTCGCCGGTCGCTAGGATCGATCCGCTGGGGTTTTGCAAGCCATATGCACCGCATCGGCTTGCAACCACAATCGAACAAGGAGGATGCCTCATGATCGCACGAACGCACACCGCATGGCTGTTGACATGCCTGGCTGTCGCATTGGCATTGTTCGCGCCGCATGCCCACGCCCAGGAGAAGGTCATCCGCATTCCGATGACCACCAATGGCCCGGGCACGCTCGACCCGATCATGGGTTCCACCACCTACGAAAACCGCGCGGCTTCAGCCCTCTACGAAACTCTGCTCCAGTACAAGTACCTCAAGCGTCCTCTCGAACTCGAACCACTGCTCCTGACGCAAATGCCCGAAGTCACCGAAGGCGGTCGGCTGTGGAAGTTCGAACTCCTTCCCGGCGTTCTTTTCCACGATGACCCCTGCTTCCCTGGTGGCAAGGGCCGCGAGATGGTGGCCGACGACGTTATCTACTCATGGAAGCGACTGGCCGATCCGGCAAACACATACAAGAGCTGGTGGCTCGTCGAAGGCATGATCAAGGGGTTCGACGACTACAAGGACAAGCAGGCCGAGCGGGTCAAGAACAAGGAGCGTTTCGACTATGAGGCCAATGTCGAAGGCCTGCGCAAAACCGGCACCTACACCTTCGAAGTTGAACTCAACGAACCAAACCAGCAGTTCGTCTGGCGCCTGGCCATGTTCCAGTTCTCCATCGTCCCGCGCGAAGCGGTCGAGCGCTATGGCTCGACATTCGCCGGTCGCCCCGTCGGAACCGGACCATTCATTCTCCGCAACGAATCAGACTGGCGCCGCAATGTCAGCCTGACCATGCACCGCAACCCGAACTATCGCGAAGCCTACTACCCGAGCGAGTGGATGCCCGAGGATGAACGCTTGGGCCTGCATCAGCCCGCCGGACAACGCATCCCGTTCATCGACAAACTCGAGTTCACGTTCTTCGTCGAGAGCCAACCCATGTGGCTCGAGTTCAAGTCGGGCCTCAAGGAGTTCACAACCGTTCCCCAATCGGGCTTTGAAGAGGCCTTCAGCCGCCGCACCAAGGAACTTCGCCGCGAGTGGGATCGACAGGGCATTCGGGCTGTTCAGGTGCCGCTGCTCGACTTCATCTTCCGTTCATTCAACATGGATGACAAACTCGTCGGCGGACTGACCGATCAGAAACGCGCCCTGCGCCAGGCGATCAATCTCGCCATGGACTGGGACGAAATGAACGAGACGTTCTACTTCGGCATGGCGCTGCCCTATGACGGGCCGATCCCTCCAGGTCTCGATGGCTTCCCCAGCACCGAAGGCAACCGTGCGCCCTTCTCGACACGCGGACCCAACTACGAGCTCGCTCGCCAGAAACTGCGCGAAGCAGGGTACACCGTTGTCAATGGGAAAGTCACCGATCTTCCCGTCATCGAGTTCTACACGAGTTCAGGTGCCGAGAGCCAGCGCATAGTCGAACTCATGCAGCGAAACCTCGACCTCGTCGGCATCCGACTCAACCCGCGATATCTCAACTTCACCGACCTGATGTCAACCGTCGATCTGCGGCAGGCACCCATGTTCAGTTTCGCGTGGGGATCGGACTATCCCGACGCTGAGAACAACCTCGCGCTCTTCTACAGCCCCAACGCCTCGCCGGGCTCGAACCACTCCAACTACTCGCGCCCCGAGTACGACGCACTCTACGAACAAATCCGCACGATGCCTCCCGGCCCCGAGCGGACCAAGGTGTACGAGCAGATGCGCGATATGCTGATTCACGACGCCCCGTTCTGCGGCTCGCTCGCTCGAACTCGCGTGTACCTCATCCAACCCTGGTGCAAGAACTTCAAGCCCACCGAAGACTTCTACACCTACGTCAAATATCTCGATGTCGATATGGCGCACCCCGCCCGACGGTAAAGATCGGCAGGAAACTCGAATCAACCCCGATCGCTTCCTTCGGCTCGGAGTACATCGCGTATGTGGGCTTTTATCGTTCGCAAGATCTTGTACAACATCCCCGTCTATCTCAGCATCGTTCTGCTGCTGATGATCGGGCTGCGCTATGCACGCGATCCGGTTCGGTCGCAGTTGAGCAAGAATCCAACTCCGGCCGAGATCGACGCCATCCGCGAAAAAATGAGGCTCAATGACCCGCTGCTGGTGCAGTATGTTCGCTTCCTCGGCAAGACCTTCACGCTGAACTTCACCGAGGAAAGTTGGAGCCAGAAAGGTCGGTCCGTCGGCGACATCATCCGCAAGGCGATCCCGCCGAGTCTCTCGATCACGCTCCCGACACTTGTCGTCAGCGCGTCGGTCTCGATTGTCGTCTCACTGATATCCGCGTACTTTCGAGGGAGGTTGATCGATCGAACACTTGTCGTGATCGCCGTGCTCGGCATGAGCATCAGTTTCCTGGTGTACATCATCTTCGGGCAGTTCTTTGGTGCATATTGGCCGAACCTCGATCCTGGAGGGTTCAACACCCCGTTCGCAATCACGGGATACGCGCCATGGGTGCCCTTCCTGAGCGAAGGCGCATCACTGGGCAACTGGGTCAAGTACTGCATGCTGCCGGTCATCATTGGCGTTATTGTCTCTATGGGGTACGATGTCCGCTTCTATCGCGCCGTCATGGTCGAGGAGACGACCAAGGACTACATCGTGACCGCCGTGGCCAAGGGTGCCAGCAAACCCAAGGTGATCTTCGTTCACATGCTCAAGAACGCGATGATCCCGATCATCACGCGCATCATGGCGACACTGCCGTTCCTCATCACAGGCTCGATCCTGCTCGAAATGTACTTCAAGATCCCCGGCATGGGTGCCGAACTCATCAACGCGATCAACGCCGACGACTTCCCGGTCATTCAGGCCTTCGTCGCTGTCTTCGCCGGCATCTTCATCCTTTCGATCATCCTGACCGACGTGCTGTACGCGCTGGTCGATCCGAGAGTGAGGCTCTCATGATGGTCAAACTCTTCAAAAGCCGCGGCGCTCGAAAGTTTCGCCGCAACAAACTCGCCATGGTCGCGCTCGGGGTGATCGGTCTGTACTTCTTCGTCGCAGTTGCAGTGTTCTTCGGCGTGCTCGACCTGCGCGATTGCAACCAGCGCGTCCTGCCCGGGAGATCCTACGGCTTCCTCCAGAAACCCGATCAGGAAAAACGCTTCGACGAACTGACGTGGTACGTTCGCCAGCATCTACAACCATCGCTCAATGCGCCAGGCGGGCTTGCGCAAGCTCCCGACGCCTCGCAACGGATCGAAGCCGTGGCCCTGGCCGAACGCACCATCGTCAACGCATCACCCGCCGATGTTGACCGCCTCTGGCAGCAGCTGCGCGAGCACTTTGACACGCTCGATGACGCCTGGCTCGAGCGCGAGGACATCCGTTACGAGATCAACGACATCGAGGTCGTGCTCGACGACGAGTTAGACCCCGACGAGCGTGCCTCACTCGAAGCCGAGCTGGCCGATCTTCAACTCGAGAATGCCGAAGTCTACAAGATCATCGCCCAAGCCATGCCCCGTGTCGAGGCCGCGCTTCTCGATCTCATGCCCATGCCCACAGGCTGGGGCGGCCTTGTCTACTCATTCCGCACGTTTCTCGGCTCCGATGAATCGGGCCGCTCGGTCGCGGTCCGATCCTTCTACAGCATCAAGATTGCGTTTCAGGTCGGACTCATCGCCTCGCTGATGTCGGTCACCATCGGCACCATCCTCGGCGGCCTCGCCGGTTTCTATGGCCGATGGGTTGACCATCTGGTCATGTGGCTCGTCTCCACCCTCAGTTCTGTTCCATACCTCGTGCTCCTCGCGGTGCTCATCTACATCGTCCGAGGCAACGCACTCTTTGCCGAACTCTTCGACAACCCGACCGAACGCCCGGGCCTGGCCCTCGTGCCTGTCTATGCCGCCTTCGGGCTCACGTTCTGGATCGGGACCTGCCGCGTCATTCGAGGCGAAGTCATGAAGATCAAGCAACTCGAGTACGTGCAAGCCGCCACCGCCATCGGGCTCGGCCGCTTCCGCATTCTCATCAAGCACGTCATCCCCAACACCTCGCACATCATGTTCATCAACTTCAGCCTGATCTTCATCGGTGCGATCAAGAGCGAGGTGATCCTCTCGTTCCTCGGCCTCGGTGTCAAGGGCCAGCCCAGCTGGGGCATCCTGATCAGCCTCGGTCGCGAAGACGTCCAGAACTTCTTCTTCTGGACGGTCCTGACCGCCACTGTCCTGATGTTCGGCCTTGTCCTCGCCTTCAACATCGTTTCCGACGCACTCCAGGATGCCTTCGACCCCAAACACGTCTGATGCCCGCGACTATTGCAACCCCATCATGGTGACACCAGCCACACAACCCCCGATTCTTCAGGTCCGCAACCTGACCACAAGTTTCCGCACCGACGACGGCCTCGTGACCGCTGTTGATGACGTGTCGTTCGACGTCTTCGCCGGCGAAACACTCGGCATCGTCGGCGAATCAGGCTGCGGCAAAACCGTCACCAGCAAGTCCATCATGCGACTGCTCCCCGAACACCTCACAATCTACGGCCAAAACAGCAAAGTCCTGTACAACAACATCAACCTTGTCACAGCGCCCGAGCGCGTCATGCGCACAGTTCGCGGCGACAAGATCGCGATGATCTTCCAGGAGCCGATGACCAGCCTCAACCCGGTCTTCACCGTCGGCTGGCAACTCGACGAAGCACTCAAATATCACACCACGCTCAACCGCTCCGAGCGACGCGACCGCGCGATCGAGATGCTCCGCCTGGTCGACATCCCCAATCCCGAGCGACGGATTCACGAATACCCGCACCAGCTCTCGGGCGGCATGCGACAGCGTGTCATGATCGCCATTGCCCTGTGCTGCGAACCCGATGTGCTCATCGCCGACGAACCCACCACCGCGCTCGACGTGACAATCCAGGCACAGATTCTCGACCTCATGAACTCGCTCAAGGAGAAACTCTCGACCGCTGTCATCCTCATCACGCACAACCTCGGCGTGGTGGCGCAGGTCTGCGACCGCGTTCTGGTCATGTACGCCGGACGGGCGATCGAAATCGCAACCACGCGCGAGATCTTCCATTCGCCCCAGCATCCATACACAAAAGCGCTCCTCGAATCCATCCCCAAACGCGGCACCCGCGCTCAGCGCTCGCGCCACCTCCCCACCATTCCAGGCATCGTCCCGAGCCTGCGCAACCTGCCCAAGGGCTGCCGATTCAGCGATCGCTGCCCTTACAAACAACAGCAGTGCGTGGATGTCGAACCCTTGTTGGTTGACCACGCCGGCGTCGGTCGTCCTGTGCGATGCCACTTCCCACTGCCAAGCACCGCGCCACTCACTACCGAGGCTCAGCACTGATGTCGCTTCTCGAAGTCCACGATCTGCACAAACTCTTCCCCGTCCGTGGCGGCGTGCTCAACCGCATCCAGGGCCATGTCCACGCTGTCAATGGCGTCACATTCAACATCGAGCAGGGACAGGTTCTCGGTGTCGTCGGCGAATCCGGCTGCGGCAAAAGCACGCTCGGCAAGACAATCCTGCGACTCTACGAACCCACTCAGGGACGGATCCTGCTCTTTGGCCAGGAGATCACCACGCTCGGCCCGGCAGACATGATGCCATTCCGCCGCGCGATGCAGATCATCTTTCAGGATCCGTACTCATCGCTCAACCCCAAGATCACCATCGCAGGGCACCTGCGCGAGGCGATACGGTTTCACAGAATCGCCGATGCCGGCTCACCGACCGAAGACCTCATCGATGACCTGATGAAGAAAGTCGGCCTCCGCCCCGAAGCCAAAACCAAGTACCCGCACGAGTTCTCAGGCGGGCAGCGGCAGCGCATCGGCATCGCCCGCGCGCTCTGCGTCAAACCCCGCTTCATCGTCGCCGACGAACCCGTCAGCGCGCTCGACGTCTCGATCCAGGCACAGGTGCTCAACCTCCTGGCAGACCTCAAGGACGAGTTCGGCCTGACCATGATGTTCATCAGCCACGATCTGAAAGTCATCGCGCACTTCTGCGATCGCGTGCTGGTGATGTATCTCGGCCATGTCGTCGAAGAACTCGAATCCGAAGACCTCGACGCCCAGGCCCAGCACCCGTACACCAAAGCCCTGCTCGGCGCCAACCCGATCGACGACCCCGATGACCGCCGCCCGCTCACCGTGCTTCAGGGCGATGTGCCCAGCCCGTTCGATCCGCCGCCCGGCTGTCCGTTCGTCTCGCGCTGTCCGATCGCGGTCGAGCGTTGCAAGCGCGAGCGCCCGCCGCTCGAGATCAAGTCCAAGGGCCACCGCGTCGCGTGCTGGGAAGTGGAGTGACCTTCACCCTGCATCGGCACCGTCTGGCTTTCCCCAACTTCACAGGCTCTGCACACACCGATCAATGCGCGCCAGTGCGCCAGCGCGCCCGACCAACGCCAGTGTCTGCCCAAGCCCGGGGCTGACAGTCCCGCCCGTGATCGCCACGCGCAGCGGCTGGGCCACCTTGCCCATCCCGATGCCCTCAGCCTCCCGCGCCAGCGCCGCCTCGATCGCCGCCGGTTCGAACGGCTCAATCACCGCGATCACCGCGCGCAGGCGCGCCAGCATCGCCCGGCCCTCTTCGGTGAGCACCTTGGCCACCGCCTTGGGGTCGTACACAATCGCATCGTCGGGCGCAAGCGCAAACGCGATCGCATCCGCCGCGTCGCCCAGCGTTCGCGCACGCGGACGGGCGGCGCTGGCCGCAAGACTCCACCGGCTTCCATCGGCGCGCGCCCACACCGCCAACGTCGGTTCAAACCGATCGGCCCACGCGAGCCACTCGGCCGCGAACGCCTCGTCGCTCAGTTCGTGCTGGATCGTGTGCGCGTTGAACGAAAGCAACTTCTCACGGTCGAATTTCGCGCTCGAGCGCCCGATGCCCTCGATGTCGAAGTGTTCTTCGAGAAACCGCACGTCAAAACGCTCCAGATCCTTGCCGTCCTCGGTCTTGGTCTTCGGGTTCCAGCCGAGCAGCGCGAGATAGTTGCACAACACTCCCGGCAGGTAGCCCGCAGCGCGAAAGTCCTCGACGTCGATCTCCGGCAGCCGCAGCCCCAGCGCCCGCGCCACCGCGCCGACCTGCTCGCGCGACAACTGCCGCTGCTTGTCCTTGAGCCATGTTGCAAACGTGTTCTCGTCGAGTGCTGCCAACGACGCCCGCACTGCCTCGCCGCGCCCCGTCGAGACCTCGTTCAGCCCCGCCACCGTCGTAATACCCGCATCGCGCACCGCCTTCTTGGCCGCCTTGTCCTTGTCGCGCTTGCTCATCTTCGTGTTGTCAGGATTGAAGATCAGCGGCATGTGCGCGTACTGCGGCGTCGCGAACCCCAGCGCCCGCTGAATCGCAATGTGCCGCGGCGTGTTGTTCAGGTGCTCCTGCCCGCGCAGCACGTGCGTCACGCCCATGAGCGCATCATCGACCACAACCGCAAAGTGATATGTCGGAAAGCCGTCCTGCTTGCGGATCACTACATCGTCGAGTTCCGCCGCCGGGAACGTCACCTCGCCCAGCACGCGATCATGCACCACGATGTCCTCGCCGCTCATCGCCAGCCGCAGGACATGCGCCTCGCCGCTGCGCAGGCGCGCGACCGCCGCCTCGCGGTCATAGCCCGCCGCCGGGCGATACACAAACGTGCGCTTCGCGGCTTCGGCCTCGGCCCGCATCGCCGCGAGCTGCTCGGGCGTGTCAAAAGCCGGATACGCACGCCCCGAAGCGAGCAACTGCTCGAAGTACGTCGCGTAGATCGCGTGCCGATCGCTCTGATGAAACGGTCCGATGCTTCTCGGGTCGCCGCCGATGGTGTGGCCGCACTCGATGACAAACTCCGGCCCCTCGTCCCACGCGATGCCCAGCCACGCGAGATCTTCGAGAATGCCACGCGCCGCATCCGCGCTCGAGCGGGCCTGGTCGGTGTCTTCGATGCGGAGGATAAAGCGGCCGCCGTGCCGCCGGGCGTAGGCCAGGCAGAACAAGGCCGTGCGCGCCCCGCCGATGTGCAGGTGCCCGGTGGGCGAGGGGGCGAAGCGGGTGAGAACAGGTGGCTCGGTCATGGCCAAGCGTAGGGTCATGCAGCGCGAGTGGGGCCCTCAACGGCGACGGCGGAGAACTCCGCGAGGACCGGTCTCAGACCCTCACCCCCAGGCACACCGACACGATCGACGCAGATCGCCGCACGATCAGCGGGGATGTCACCGTTTGTGATCGCAGATTTCACGTCTCCGTGCCACCCGCCTCGCCTTGACGTACAGCGACCGGTTCAGTACTCTGAGCTAATGATCGCGACCGATCGGCATCACGGACCGTCACTTCGCCCCGCAACGCACACCGAAGTCTCAAAGCAGACTTCGGTGCCACGGGAGAAGGCAGACTTCGATGCCGCCCCGCCTGAAAGTTGCTAAGAGCAGCATGAGTTTGCTGCCCGCCCCATGACCACGGCTTTGAGAAGTTTTATTGTATTGGGTGCAAGGTTAAGGGCTGTGGCCTGTATAGTCTGTGGAGCGGGGTCGTTGGCAGGGGTGACTATCTGTTGACGGCCGGTCGGTCAGGCAGAAGGAAGACACAGGAGACAAGACATGGACAGGAGCGCGTTGGGGGACGAGTGTGCGGGAGGCTTGGGAGCGTGGCGTGCGGTGTGTGGCGGGCTTGCGGGGTTGGTGGTGGCGAGCGGACTTTGTGCTGCCGGGCCTGTGACGCAACGTGCGGGGTTTGTGTCGCTGTATGCGGGGTGGTCGGGTGGAGAGCCCATCTTCAGCACTACTTCATGGTGGGATTCGACAAGCACCGCTGAAACTGGCTCGACGGGATACCATCTGCTCGCCCACTCGCGTGTTTCAGTCGCGACGAACACGGTGGTGACCCAGACGGCGACATCAACGATGATGGTGGACGCGACGAGTTATGCCTACGACGGGAATTGGTCGGCGGGCGGGGTGGATACGAGTCTTCGCACGTTTGAGGTGGGGATCGAAAAGTGGCATGTATTCACGAATCGGCGCGAGATTCGGCTGTGGAATCTGAACGCGGCGACGACGGGGCTGGGCTCATGGGAATATGCGTTTCTTGA
The DNA here is from genome assembly GCA_019636795.1 of Phycisphaeraceae bacterium. Taxonomy (NCBI): domain Bacteria; kingdom Pseudomonadati; phylum Planctomycetota; class Phycisphaerae; order Phycisphaerales; family Phycisphaeraceae; species Phycisphaeraceae bacterium. Next base: position 727,080 of record JAHBWW010000001.1, on the reverse strand, counting down.
GACGGGAGCGTGGTCTCAGGGCGTGTTCACGCCGGATGGGGGACAGATTGATCTATTGACGCATCCGCTGGGCTTCCCCGGGGAAATCACGCTGGTGCCAGGGGCGTATCGGTACCAGAGCAAGTTTGATGCGGTGTTTGAGGCGGACGAAGGGTTCTTTTTGACGCAGACGACGAACTGGATCAACTACGCGGATATTCCTGCGCCGGGCACGATGTTTGTTGCAGTTGGCGGGTTGTTCTTGCGGCGAAGGCGTGTTGCTGGGTGAGGACGTTTGTTTTCGATCGGCGTGGTTGTAGTGGTGCCGGGTGCCATGGCCATGGCTCTGCATGGCCATGATGAACAATCGGACAATCGCTCTGATCGTGGCGGGATCCCGGCCGGATCGATGCCGGATGTCCAAGCCTCGGCTTTGCCCAGCGAGGCGGAGTGTGCTGTAGGCGGTCCGGGCCAGTGATCGTGGCCATGCAAAGCCATGGCCACGGCATCCGCGCGGTGCAACGCATCACTTGCCGTGATACACTACCGCGATGGATGTGTCTGGCCCCACCACGGTCCGCAAGCGGGTGGTTCGGACCGCCGGCAGGGTGGTTCGGTTGGAAAGGAACCAAGACACACCGACCACTCAAAGCCGTGGTCGGTGGCACGGGTTCATGCATCAATGGTTGCGGTCAGTGCCACCCGCCGGGCCCAGATGCACCAATAACGGGGGATTGCCGGCCTTGACGCTCGCGTAAACGCGGTTGGGACGGCCCGAAGGTCCCATATGGCGCGCCGAATTGTCATTGCGCCGCGCGTTGACACGACAATTCGGCGCGTCAACATCATCTATCGGCGCGTTGACACGACAATTCGGCGCGTCAACATCGTGTATCGGCGCGTTGACACGACAATTCGGCGCGCCGACACGACAATTCGGCGCGCCAACATGATCTATCGGCGCGTCAAAACCATTGATCGGCGCGTCACCATCGTCGCTCCGCGCAACACCGGGCCGGATCGGTGCCCGCGCACCGCCGCCCCAGCACCCGCTCACGGCATGGCGCGCGGCACATACTCCAGCGGGCCCGTCTCGAACGGAATCCCCAGCGGGATGCCCAGCAGCAGCCACAGCCCCAGCATCGCGCACCACGCGATCGTGAACGTGAACGTATACGGCAGCATCGTCGCGATCAGCGTGCCCATGCCCGCGCTGCGATCGTGCTTCTGCATGAACACGAGGATGATGATCAGGTACGCATTGAGCGGCGTGATGATGTTCGTCACCGAGTCGCCGATGCGGTAAGCCGCCTGCGTCAGTTCCGGGCTGATGCCGACAAGCATCAGCATCGGGATGAAGATCGGCGCGAACAGCGCATACTTGGCGCTCATCGACCCGACGAACAGGTTGAACACCGCCGTGAGCAGGATAAACGCCAGCAGCAGCAGAAACATCGGCAGCCCCAGCGTCGAGAGATATTCCCCGCCCGTGATCGCCAGCATCGCGCCCAGGTTCGAGTACTGGAAGTACGCGACGAACTGCGCCGCAAAGAACGCCAGCACGATGATCGGCGACATCGCCGCCATCGATTCGGTCATGAGGCGCGCCAGATCCTTGGTCGAACGGATCGTGCCGTTGGTCATGCCGAAGGCCAGCCCGGGGAGCAGAAACAGAATGAACAGCAGCGGCACGATCGCCTCGGCCCAGCGATCAAAGATCACGCCCTTGCCATTGAGCGGAAAGCCCGGCACCACCACGTTGACGACCACCAGCGCCAGCCCCACGACGAGCACCGCTGTCGCCCGCCCCAGCCCGCGCTTTTCCTGCGCCGTCAGCCGATGCTGGGCCAGTTCGGCCTCATCGACCGGCGACGGGCCGCCCTCGTCGGGGCTCTTGCGCGCGAAGCGCGGCTCGACGATCCACGCTGTCGTCGCCCAGCCCACCAGCGTCGCCATAATCGTCGACGCAATCATGAACAGCCAGTTGCACGCCGGATTGACGGCATACTCAGGATCCACGAACTGCGCCCCGGTCTGCGAAAGACCCGCCAGCATCGGATCGAGCCCCGTCACCACCAGGTTGGCGTTGAACCCCGCCGACACGCCCGCAAACACCGCCGCGATGCCGACGATCGGACTCCGCCCCACCGCCTTGTACAGCAGTGCCGCCAGCGGCGGGAGCACCACATACCCCGCATCCGACGCCAGCGAACTCATCACCCCGAGGAACACCATCGCGGGCGTCAGCAACTTTTCGGGCGTGATGAGCATGAAGATCTTGAGGAGCGCCGCGATCAGGCCTGTCCGCTCGGCCACGCCGATGCCCAGCATCCCCACCAGCACAATCCCCAGCGGCGGGAAGTCCATGAAGTTGCGCACCATCGTCCGCAGGGCCCAGTAGATCCCGTCGCTCGTGAGCAGATTCACCGCCCGCAACACCTCGGGCTCCTGCGACACGATCGTCTCGCCCGCGTCCGTCACCGTCGTGACCGACTTCATCGCCGGCACCAGTTCGAGCGACACGACCCCCGCCGCATCGGTCACCTGCATCGGCACCTTCTTGACGACCTCCCACCCGCCGAGGCTCGCCGCCGCCGACGCCACCATCACCAGCAGCGCGCCGATCAGAAACAGAATCGAAGGATCGGGCAGCCGATTCCCCGCGATCTCGACCACGTCAAGCAGGCGGAACTTCTTCTTGCCCTCTGTCGGTGCCGATTGGGGCGTATCGGGTGTGCTGCTCATGGATCTCTCTGCCTTATGCTGGCCATCGCGCTCAGCCGGTCACGGCCGCCCGAACACGCGAAGGAACGCATCTTACAGCATTCCGTGACGCCAGAGCACCCACGCCCAGTTGATCCCCAGCAAGACCAGCAACCCCGCCGCCAGCAGCGTCCACTCGCGCCCGCTCGCCTCAAGCCGCACCTGCCGCCCAAACCCCACGCGCAGGCCCAGCACCACCCCGACGCATGCCAGCGCCACAACAGTCAGCGGGTTGTACGCCAGCGCCCCCGAAACATCACCGCGCACCATCGCCATCACCGCGCGCGTGCTCCCACACGTCGGGCACGGCACACCCGTCAGCCGCCGCGTCGTGCACACAATCGACGACCCCCGCGACAGCACATGCAACAGCGCAATCCCGGCGCCGATCGCAACGATCACCAGCACCGGCCACATCGGAAGCACGCGCCGCGACCGTTCTGCGCCCAGTCGCATTCCGCCTCATCTTTCTGATCAGGGCGCGCCCGCCACCATCCCCGCGCCCAGTATCAGCACGAACACCACCCACAACAGCGAGAGCACCACCGAGAGTGCCAGCAGCACCGTCCCGATGATGCCGCAGATCATCCCGACCTTCGTCAGGTCGCGACCGGTCGGATCCATCTGCCCCGCATTGATCTTCGCAAGATCGCCCTTGCCCATGATCCAGGCGATAGGCCCGAGAATCTGACAAAACACAATGCTCAGAATCCCCAGCACCAGCAACATGACGCCGCGATGCGGAGCGTACCCCCCGCCCGATTGAGGCATGTCCATCGACGCTTCCTTCCTGGGCCTGCTCAGCCCGTTCTCAGGCCCCAGTGTACCACAACCGCCCCGCCCTGCAAGTTGCCTAGCGGAACCGCCTGTCCTCACGCCGGATCGCCAGCCCAGTCCATGTCTCCAGCCCCGCCGATTCCACAACCAGGCTCACGTTCTTCTTGTCCACACGATGCTTCACCGGCAAATCACCGACCGAGGAAGTAAAACTCACCTCGACATCGACCGGATCAAGCAACGGCACCCCCTTGAAGGGCCCGAACGATTCGGTCGAATCCGGCGCAATCCGCGCCGACCCCAGCGTCCGATCCCCGCTCAAAAACGCATCATGCACCACCCGCACCTCGATCGACTTGCTCGTCGCGTTGCGCACCGTGACCGATCGGCCCCCGCACCCGCTCGCCGCCAGCGCGACCGCCGTCAACGCTGCCACTCCAATGTTCTTCCTAATGTTTTGCCCAGCCTTCTGCATCGCCGATTCTCCACACTCACCCACACGCTTCAGCGGTCCAGTTCCGCCGCCACAATATTCAAACTCCCAAGCACCGCAACGATGTCCGCAAGCATGTGCCCCTCGATCAGCAACGCCATCACCTGATAGTTGATAAAACTCGGAGGCCGAGTCCGCGCACGCCACGATCGCGGCGAACCATCCGACACGATGTAGTACCCAAGCTCCCCGTTCGCAGTCTCGTTCGCCCCATACGCCTCGGCCACCGGCGGCTTCCACCCCCGGTTGCTCATGATCAACTCGAAGTGCTGAATCAACCCCTCAATCGACCCGTACACATCCTTCTTGGCCGGCTTGACCATCTTCGAATCGCTGAACACATCCATCGGACCCTGCGGGATGCGATCAATCAACTGATCGATGATCGCAATCGCCTGTTTGGCCTCTTCAAGCCGAACCTGGAACCGCGCGTACACATCGCCCTCGCTCGCCAGAGGCACGCTGAACTTCACCGCCTCGGCACCCTGCCCATCCCAGTTGTTCGCATAGCACAGATACGGCTCATCCTTACGCAGATCCCGACGCACCCCGCTCGCCCGCGCGATCGGTCCCGAAGTGCTCCACGCCAGCGCCTCATCGTGCGTCAGCACGCCAACACCCTGCGTCCGGTCGATGAAGATCCGGTTCCGACTCACCAGCCCGTCCAGATCCTTCAGCGCCGTCGACAAATCATCGTGTATGAAGTTCTTGACCAGCCTCTTGAACGTCTCTTCATCCGGCAGATCCTGACTCGCCCCGCCTACGCGCGACCAGTCCGGGTGAAACCGCTGGCCTGAAATGAAATCGCAGATGTCGTAGATCTTCTCGCGCGGATTGAACGCATACAGAAACCCCGTAAACGCCCCAAGATCCAGCGCCGCAGCCCCCAGACACAACAGATGGTCCTGAATCCGCCCCAGTTCGGCCATGATCGTCCGCACCGCCTTGCACCGAGGCGTGATCTCGATCCCGAAGAGCGTCTCCACCGCGTGGTGCCAGCAGATGTCGTTGCTGATCGGGCTCAGATAATTCATCCGGCTCACGATCGTCACGTACTGGTTGTAATCCAGATGTTCGCCCAGCTTCTCAAAGCCCGAGTGCAGATACCCGATGTGCGGCGTACACCGCGCGATGCGCTCGCCATCAAGTTCCAGCACCAGCCGCAGCGTCGTATGCGTCGCCGGGTGCTGAGGCCCGAAGTTCAGCACCCACCGATCGCCCGTATCCACGTGCTGATTGATGTAGTTGATCGTGTCGGCATCGACCGTCAGCCCGTCCTCGGGCCGCAGCGTATAGGGCATGCGTAAAACCTCCCGTCAGTCCCCGATCGTAGACGCCCGCCCACCAGACCGCCCACCAGACCGAACACACCCCACAATCTCCAGCGAACGCTTCGCCATCGCGCGAATTGACACCCGCCCCTCATCGCCCAGCCCCGTCTCCAAGGCATCGCAAAGCCGCCCGGACATGTGCCCCGGCACGCCCGACGCCCCCACCATCGCCCCCACGATCGAGCCTGCCGTCGCCCCGTTGCAATCCGTGTCCCGCCCTGCACCAACCGCGATCGACAGCACACGCATCGCATCGCTTCCCCCACGCACCAGCGCCGCCGCCACGATCACCGCATGCACAATCGCGTGCGCCGCGTCAAGCCCAGCAACGATCCTGTCCACCGCGTCTAGCGCCGCCTCATCATCAGCCGCACTGGCACACGCCCGCACCGACTCGCGCACAGCCCGCGCAAGCCTTGAATCGCCCGGCACACACGCCAGCCCCGCCTCCACCACCTCGCACGCATCACTCAGCACCAAGGCCGCCGCCACAATTCCTGCAACAAACATCGCGCCATAGATGCCGTTGCCCGTATGGCTGATGCGCGCGTCACGATAAGCCAGCCTCGCCGCCCGCTTCGGCTCTCCCGGGCACGCATACCCATATGCATCGGCCCGAATCGCCGCCCCCACCCATTCCCGATACGGGTTCTGCCGCGTGCGCACCCACGCCCAATCCACCGCCTGCCGCTCCCGCGACCAGTCTGAACCGAGATGAAACTCGCACCGCTCCACAAGATTCCTGTACGCCTGCGTCTCAGCAGTACACACCGACATGTATGGCAAGTGCCGCATCCACGCCCGCGCCACATCCCACGATTCAAACTCCGCCCCCGACTCTTCGAGCACCCTGGTCGCCAGCACTGTGTAGCGCATGTCATCGTCCGGCTCCATGCACACGACGCCCTCGCGCGTCGACCGCGGGCAGCATGAATTGCCCGTACGCGCCTCGCTCGCCGACCGCAGGCGCACAAAATCGCGAATCGGATACTCGCCCGGCCCTGTCCCTTCGACATACACCCGCACACGCTCGCGACTCGTCAATCCCCCAGCCGGATGCATGAACTCTTCCAGTGGCTTGCCCAGCGCACAACCCACGCACCGGCCAAGCCACGCCCCATGCAGGCGATCGAACAACGCCTCATCATTCAGCTCGCACCCCGGATCCACAGCACCCGCCGCCAGCGCTTCGATGCCCTCTATCTCGCTCGGCTCGCCCGGAGGATCCTCAATTCCTGCCGCCGCCATCGCATCCAACGCCGCCAGCAACGCATTCGCATCGCCCGCTTCACGCGCCCTGACCGCTTCAATCAGCCGTGACGCATCCTGCCCCGCCTCGGCACACTGCCGCAATTCGGCTTCCAGCAATTCCTCCGCCCGTGTCCATCCTGGCATGCCTCATCCTTCCCTCTCGCCCAGCGAACGTACAGTCCTTGCATGACCTTTCTCGCAGCATGGTGGCAATCCTTCTGGGCCCTGATCCACGAATCGGGCCTCTGGCTTATCGTCGGCTTCGCCATGGCCGGAGCCGTTCACGCCCTCGTCCCAAAGTCCTTCCTCACCCGCCACCTCGCCGGCTCAGGCCCCTGGCCAATCCTCAAAGCCAGCCTCCTGGGAATCCCCCTCCCCCTCTGCTCATGCAGCGTCATCCCCGTCGCCGCAAGCCTCCGCAAAGACGGCGCCTCCAAAGGCTCCGCTGCCGCATTTGCCATCTCCACCCCGCAAACCGGCGAAGAATCCATCCCGCTCACCTGGGCACTCTTCGGCCCGTTCTACGCCTTCACACGCCCCGTCATCGCCATCATCACCGCTTTCACCGCGGGCCTGCTCATCGAACTCACAAACCGAAAAAACCCCGAGCCCCGCACTATCACCATCGGAGAACAAAAGATCGAGCCAACGTCGTGTTGCCAGACACACGCCACGCCCGCGCCAAAAGCCTGCTGCCACTCCGCGCCCGCAGCCGCGCCCACTCTCGCTCAGCGCCTCCGCTCCGCATTTCGCCACGGCTTTGTCACCATGCCCATGGATCTCGCCCCGTGGCTCGCCATCGGCTTCATCGCCGCAGCCGCTGTGACCGCAGCACTTCCTCTCGGCTGGATCGAGTCCAACATCGGCACCGGCCTCGCGCCCATGCTTCTCATGCTCCTCGTCGGCATCCCCCTCTACATCTGCGCCACCAGCTCAACGCCCCTCGCCTTCACCCTCGTCGCCGCAGGCCTCAGCCCCGGTGCCGCACTCGTCCTCCTCCTCGCCGGACCCGCCACCAACGTCGCAACCATCACCTGGGCGCTCAAAGACCTCGGCCTGCGCGCGACCGCAATCTACCTCGCCGTCATCGCAACCGTCGCCGTCATCGCAGGCCTGGCATTCGACGCATTCTTTGCCCAAACCATTCGACTCGCCGACACGCTCGGCTCGCACGAACACGCCGCTCTCAGCCTCCTCTTCGCAATCGGCAGCATCCTCTTCACGATGCTGCTGGCATGGTGTCTGACCATGCGCATCTGGGATGCAACCGTCGCAGGTCGAGCCTGTCACATCGAACCCGCTCCGTCCAAATCCTGTTGTTCATCGCACGAGAAGCATGCGTCATGATCGTCCCCAGACGCCGGATCTTTGAGCGCCTCGCTCACAGATCCGGGTAGGGAAACGCCCATCACACCCCATCATCCCCCTCAAGCAACGACGCAAGCAACCGCACTCCAAACCCCGTCGGACCCGCCACGAATGGTCCCGTATCCGACTCCACAACATGCGTCCCCGCAATATCCACGTGCGCCCACGCAAACGCTTTCTCCCCGTTTTTCTGCGGATAATCAACAAAGTACCGCAAGAACGCCGCACCCTGAATCGGATGCGCCTCACGCACCGGTGCCGAGTTCACAATATCCGCCACCGGCGACTTCATCATCTTCTGATACGCCTCATCGTGCGGCAGCCTCCACACCCGATCACCACTCGCCGCACCCGCAGCCTCAACACGCGCCCGCAGCGCCTCATCCTCACACCAATACCCCGCAAACGCCTTGCCCAGCGCCACCACAACCCCGCCAGTCAGCGTCGCAATGTCCACCACATACGCCGGCTTCTCCTTCTCCATCGCCCAGCACAAACCATCAGCAAGCACCAGACGCCCCTCCGCATCAGTGTTCGTCACTTCCACCGTCACCCCATTGCGATAGGTGATAATGTCGTCGGGCCGATACGCCTCATCGCTGATCGAATTCTCAGCCGCAACCAGAATCCCCACCACAGGCCTGTTCGGCTTGATCACCGTCGCGATCGCATGCATCGCACCAAACACCGCGCACCCGCCGTCCTTGTCGCGCTTCATCCCTTTCATGCCGTTGTTGATCTTCAGGCTCAGCCCGCCTGTGTCATACGTGATCGTCTTGCCGACAAGCACCGCAGGCTTCATGCCCTTCTTCGCCCGCGCAGGCTGATACTCCATCCGAATCAGGCACGGCTCATTCTCGCTCGCCTGCCCAACCGTAATCAGCCCCGTCATGCGCTCTTCGCGCAACTTCGCCCCGGACATCACCGAAACCTTCAACCCCAGTTTCCGCCCCATCGCCTTGGCACGCCGTGCAATCTCCATCGGTGTCGCGATATTCGGCGGCGTCTGGCTCAGCGTCCGCGCAATGTTCACGCCCTCCGCAATCCCAAGCCCCCGCTTGAGCCCACGCACAAACTCCGCATCATCACTCCGCAGCGACAGTTTCTCCCGCTTGCTCGCGCTCGACGCCGAACCCCGAAACTCATCGCACACCCACCCCGCAATGCCCACCGTCTCGCCCACAATCGCGCCGGCATCCGCCGCTTTCATGCGCGCGCTCTTGATCGATGCACCAAAATCAATCTCGACATTCGCCGCCTTCACACTCGCCAACCGGCGTGCAATGCTCGCCGACACTGTCCGGAGCGCCTCAGCCCCAAATCGATCCTTCGCCCCAAGCCCGATCACAAGCACCCGCGAAACTCCCTCGCGCGGATTGCCCTCCACGATCGATCCAATCTCACCAGCAAACCCCCCGCGTTCCATCGCAGCACGCGCAGCCCCGTCCGTGTCTCGTCGCGCCGAAGCCCGATCCAACTTCTCACCCGAAAAACACCCCAGAACAAGCGTGTCCACATTCCCACGCGACCCGACGCGAACTGATTCAAACATGGCAACTCCCTGTCAATCTGTTCAATTCCTGCAAACTCTCGCGACCCTGACGCAAGCAGGGTAGACGCCCAAACCTCGCCCGGACCGATAAACACCCACTACGCACACCCACCACGCCACCTTTTCCCACGTCTCGCGCCCACGCAAAGTCAAGCCGACTCCGCATCACGCCGATCAACGCAGTACAGGAGTGTGGCACTTCGCGATGCCCTCGAATATGGCATCTCGAACCCATCCTCCCTATGGTTCGTACCTCGCAGCAAGAGGCCTGATGCCCCAAATTCCACCCGAACCCAAGGCATCCGGACACAACGCAAACACCAGGGCGCAGGAGCCCCAAAATTCAGGTCAGGCCGCCAAGGATCGGCATTTCTAATCTCGGCCCAAACCACGGGCCTCAGTCGCGGAGAAGATCAATGAGTGGAAAGTTGGCGGTCATCGGAGGCGGCGGCGGATTCATCGGCGGACACCTCGCACGACGCATGCTCGATCGCGGATTCCGCGTTCGATCTGTAGACATCAAGCCCCTCGAAGAGTGGTATCAGGTCCACCCGGAGGCTGAGAATGTCGTCGCCGACCTCAAGGACAAAGACAACTGCTACCGCGCATGCCAGGGCGCAGACGAAGTCTTCCAGCTCGCCGCCGACATGGGAGGCATGGGATTCATCGAAAACAACAAAGCACTCTGCATGCTCTCCGTCCTCACCAACACACACATGCTCATGGCTGCCAAGGACTGCAACATCTCCCGCTTCTTCTACGCCTCCTCCGCCTGCGTCTACAACGCCGACAAACAGACCAACGCCGATGTCACAGCACTCAAAGAAGCAGACGCATACCCCGCCATGCCCGAGGACGGTTACGGCTGGGAAAAACTCTTCTCCGAACGCATGTGCCGACACTTCCGCGAAGACTTCGGACTCCACACCCGCGTCGCACGCTTCCACAATGTCTACGGCCCATTCGGCACATGGGATGGCGGACGCGAAAAGGCCCCCGCAGCCGTCTGCCGCAAAGTCATTCAAGCCAAACTCACCGGCAATCACTCCATCGAAATCTGGGGCGACGGCGAGCAGACCCGCTCGTTCATGTACATCGACGACTGCCTCAAAGGCATCGACTCCATCACCCACTCCGATATCCTCGAACCGATCAACCTCGGCTCGAGCGAACTCGTCAGCATCAACCAACTCGTCGATATCGTCGAAGATTTCGCAGGCCTCAAACTCAAGCGAAACTACAACCTCGACGCACCCAAGGGCGTCCGAGGCCGCAACAGCGACAACGCCCTCATTCGCAAGTACCTCAACTGGGAGCCTTCCGTCTCCCTCCGCGAAGGCATGAAGAAAACCTACGACTGGATCCTCGGCGAATATCAGGCCACATACGGCAACAAACCCGCAACCGCAACCGTCTGAACGCCGCCCTCTCGCAGGAGAAACCAGATGCCCCATAACAGCGCGGCCGGTTCGCCAGCCGCGCTGTTTCGTTCTACAAATCAACACATGAACGCTCACCCTTCCAACCAAAACAACTCACGCGGGACCATCCTCATCATCACCCAGGTCTACGTCCCCGATCCCGCAAGCGTCGGCCAGCACATGCACGACGCCGCCGAGGAACTCGTTCACCGCGGATATCGCGTCCTCGTCTTCGCCAGCGCACGCGGCTACGACGACCCCACGATGAAATACGACCTCCGCGAGACTCGTGACGGCGTCGAAATCCGACGCATGCCCCTCTCCAGCTTCGGAAAAAAATCAATCCCCCTCCGCGTCCTGGCTCAACTCATCTTCCTCGTCCAATGCGCCGCCCGAGGCCTCTTTACACGCAACCTTCAAGGTATTCTCGTCAGCACCTCACCCCCCATGGCCTCGGTCGCCGCTCTCATCGTCCGCTTCTTCCGCCGCGTACCGCTCGTCTACTGGGTCATGGATCTCAACCCCGACCAGATGGTCGAACTCGGCAAGCTCAAACCCTCAAGCCCAATCGTCAAACTCTTCGACACCTTCAACCGCTACATCCTCCGCCGCGCCAAAGCCGTCGTCGCGCTCGATCGCTTCATGGCCGACCGACTCAACAAAAAACTCGACATCAACGCCAAACTCGACATCATGCCCCCGTGGCCGCACGACGACGCCCTCGAAGTCGTCCCGCATGAAACCAACCCATTCCGCCAGGAGCACCATCTCGGCTCCGGAGAATCCGGCAAGTTCGTCGTCATGTACTCCGGAAACCACGGGTTCTCCACTCCAGTCCTCACCGTCCTTCAAGCCGCCGTCAAAATGCAGCATAATGACCAGCTCCGCTTCTTCTTCATCGGTGGCGGCGTCGGCAAAAAAGATGTCAAGGACACCATCGCACAACACAAACCAACCAACATCACCGACCTCCCATACCAACCCTTCGATCGCATCAAATACTCCCTCTCCGCCGCCGACGTTCACCTCGTCAGTGTCGGCGACGATGTTGTCGGCGTCGTCCACCCATGCAAGGTCTACGGCGCAATGGCCGTCGCACGACCAATCCTCCTCCTCGGGCCCGACCCATGCCACGTCTCCGACCTCATCCGCGATCACCGCATCGGCTGGACCATCACTCACAACGACATCGACGGCGCCATCAAGACTATCGAAGAAATCATCGCAACCCCGCGCGAAGAACTCGTCGCTATGGGTCAGCGCGCCAAGAAAGTCATCGACGATCAACTCAGCATGAAAGCCCTCCGAGGCCGATTCTGCGATGTTGTCGAACGCGCAATCCCCGGCCGCCGGACCCAGCCCTCTCCTCAAACAAGCAACTCATGACCACCTCCGCCCCATCTCCCTCCGCCACCGGGCCGATCCTCGTCGCCTCACACGAGCGCAGCGGCACACATCTCCTCATGGATCTTCTGCGCCGGCAATTCCCCGAATGCCGGGGCCGCGCCGGACGATTCGTCAACCCCCACGACTCGCTCTACTACTCCATCGACCGCCTCAATGCCAATCATCATCGCCCAGGTTCGCCCGCCGAGTGCGACCGAGTTCTCCGCGCCATCAAGCGCCCATGCCTCAAGACTCACAACACCCCAGGCATGGAACGCACCGCGCCCCAGCACCGTGCCTACATCAACGCACTTCTCGCACAATCCACCTGGTGCTACTGCTACCGCGACGGCCGCAGCGTCCTCTGCTCACTCCAGCGCTTCCGACAGGGATTCGACACCACCGCATCCGAATCCATCAGCGCATTTATTCGCGAAGACTTCGGCGACGGCCGCTCCCGCGCACGCGCATGGGCCGATCATGTCCGAGCATGGCTCGCTACCCCCAATGTCGTTCCCATTCGTTTCGAAGACACCGTCAAGAAAACCCGCGAGCAGATTCAACAAATCGCCGCTGCCCTCTCCATGAACCCCGACTTCCTCGAACCACTCCTCCCAAAACCAACCAAGTCACGCCTCGAACACTGGTTCAGCCGACTCACCGGACGCGACGAAAGCACCAACATCAGCGGCCGCGGCAACGGACTCGAACCCGTCAAATGGAACAATGCCTTCACACGCCAGGACCGCCAGTTCTTCCATGAACAGGCCGGAGACATGCTCATCGAACTCGGATACGAAACCTCCGACGCATGGATCGGCGCGTCGGAATCGGCTGCAAGGAGCGCATCGTGACCGCTGCAACACTCGCTCAACCTTCCCCAGCGATCGACGGTAACCTCGACCCTATGCCACGAATGGATCCGCCCGGCCGCCCACTCACCAAATACGTCTTCATCCAGAACGATCCCTTCTACCTCCCCAAAGTTCTCGACAAGTATCTCCGCGAATTCGCCGACTCAACCGCCGGCATCAACATCCAGTCCGTCGCACAAGGCAAACGCACAGTCGTCCAAACCGCGATGGACCTCCTCAACATGTATGGCCCGTGGTACTTCCAGTGGAAGTTCCGTAACTACCTCTGGAAAAAACTCCAGGCCAAACTCTTCAACGACATCCTCGGCTCCACCAGCCGCTGCTACTCCGTCCGCGCTGTCGCACGCCGATACAACATCCCGGTTCACGACGCGCCCGATGTCAACAGCGAATCCTTCCTCTCCATGCTCCGCCAGAACAACGTCGAGTTCATCGTCTCCATCTCCGGCACGCAGATGTACCGCCGCCCGCTTCGCGAGCAAACGCCCTGGGGTATCGTCAACTGCCACGGCGCACTCCTCCCCAAATACCGCGGGCTCATGCCCAGTTTCTGGACCCTCGCCAACGACGAAAAACTCGGAGGCGTCAGCGTCCACTATGTCGACAAGAAGCTCGACAACGGCCCAATCCTCGTCCAGAAGTCGTACCGCATCCACCCCCACGACACCCTCGAAGATGTCATGGCACGCTCAAAAGATCTCGCCGCCGAAGCCATCATCGAGTGCGTCCGCAAGATCGAAGCCGGCAACCCTGCCCTCATTCCCAACCCCGCCTCCGAACTCTCGCACTTCTCCATGCCCACCAAGGCCGACGTCAAACGCTTCCGAGCCGCAGGACACAAGTTCTTCTGACCATGACGCCACAATCGTCAAACCTCGTGCACGCTCTCTCCTTCGACATCGAAGATTGGTTTCACATCGTCGAAGTCAAAGCCGTCGAAAACCCCGACCTCTGGCCCGACCTCCACGCCAAATCATCCCTCGTCGAACGCTACACCGATCTCATCCTCGAAATCTGCGCACGCCACAACACCCGCGCCACCTTCTTCATCCTCGGCTGGGTGGCCGAGCGCCATCCCGCAATGGTCGCACGCATCGCCGCCGCCGGACACGAAATCGGAACACACTCCTACTGGCACCGCAAGGTCTACGAACTCACGCCACAAACCTTCCGCGAAGACATGCAGCGCTCCATCGATGTCATCGAAGCCGCCTCCGGCACTCGCATCGCCGGATTCCGCGCACCTTCCTTCAGCATCACCGCCGGCACCGAATGGGCCTTTGACGTCATTGCCGACCTCGGCCTCCTCTACGACGCCAGCCTCTTCCCCGCAAAACGAGGCCATGGCGGATACGCCTGCCCGCAAGGACCACACCACCACGCCGCACCCTCAGGCCGCAGAATCCCCGAACTCCCTATGTCCATCGCGCCCGTCGGCTACGGACCTCTCAAAAAACGAATGTGTTTCTCCGGCGGTGGATACATGCGACTCCTCCCACTCTCGCTCATCGAGCAAGGCATCGCAGCCGAGGCCGCCGAATCACGCCCAACCGTCATCTACCTCCACCCACGCGACTTCGCCCCCGATTGCCCCAAAGTCTCCATGCCGCCTCATCGCTACTTCAAGTGCTACGTCGGCACCTCCACCACCGCGCGCAAACTCGATGCACTTCTCGAACGCCATCGCTTTGACACCTGCCGCACCGTCCTCGAAAACCACTTCGGCACCCTCGCCCCGCTCATCGAGGAACACGCCGCGTGACCGCCGAACCAATCATCCTCATCGGCACACACCGCTCCGGTACCACCTGGCTCGGCGAAGTCTTCTCCCAGCATCCTCGTCTCGCCTACGCCGTCGAGCCACGCCACATCTGGACCTTTGGCAACTCCTACACCCCCGACGATCTGCTCACCGAACAACACGCCACCCCGCGCGTCGTCAGCCACATCAAAAACGCGTTCGCAGACTTCGTCCGTGATCACGGCAAAGACCGACTCTGCGAAAAAACACCCTCCAACTGCCTTCGGCTCCGATTCATTCACGCAATCTATCCAAACGCCAGGATCCTCCTCGTCATCCGCGATGGCCGCAGCGTCCTCCGCTCCACCGACGAAATCCTCGCATCAGGCGTCCCCATGTCGCGCATCATCTCGCGCGCACGCCAGACTCCGCTCCGCGAGTGGCCCGCATACGCCGGCCAAACCGCAAGCACCATCTACCGCAAAGTCACCGGCCAGAAACTCAACTACTGGGGACCACGCCCGCCCGGTTGGCGCGATTGGCTCAAAACCGACCCCCCCGATGTCGTCATGGCAAAACAATGGGCCGCCACAATCTCCCGTGCACTCGACGACGCCGACTTTCTCACCGCCCAAGGCCAGCCCGTTTTCAAGTTCCGCTACGAAGATCTCATGCAAGACCCCCGCCGCATCGTCACCGAAATCTGCGCCTTCGCCCAGCTCGACAAGCCCCAGCCCGTCATCGACTTCGCCGCACACACCGCCGACCCCGCCCGCGCCGACAAATGGCGCGACGAACTCGACGACGAACTCCTCGCACTCGTACGTCCGCACATGCAACCAACCCTCACTCGCCTCGGATACGCTTGGTAACTCCCTCGACCGATCCAGGAACTCCACCCGTGACCACAGATCCCGCAACACAACCCATCGAGTCGATCGACGATCTCTCCCCCGACAAAGCGCTCACGCGCAAAACCCCATGGACACTCAAGCAGAACATCGCACGCACCATCTGGATGACCTTTGGACGCGTCGCATGGGCTTTCCTCCCGCCATTTCGCACCGCACTCATCCGCATCTTCGGCGGTAAAGTCGGTAAAAACTGCGTCTTCTCCAGCTCCGTCGAAGTCACCATCCCCTGGAACGTGACCATCGGCAACAACGTCCGCGTCCGACAAGGCTCCATCATCTACTCCCTCGGCCCCATCGCCATCGGCGACAACTGCGTCCTCGACGCACGCTCCCACCTCTGCGCAGGCACGCACGACATGTCCGATCCCTCATTCCCACTCGTCCGCATGCCCATCACTCTCGGCGACCGCTGCTTCGTCGGCATCGACTCCTACATCGCACCCGGCGTCGAACTCGGCGACGATTGCCGCGTCTGGCCACGCGCAAGCGTCTATAAAAGTTTCCCCAAAGGCACCGCAATCGCCGGAAACCCCGCACGCCCATTCGACCCCACACAACTGCGCGATCAAGAGCAACAAGCCGTCATTCACGAGATCGAGCGCCAACGCGAAATCCGTCTCGGCGTCACCGAAGGCTAATCCATGCAGATTGAAAGCCCAAACGCTCCACTCCGCCACCCACGCGCCGAACTCCCCAGCCACCGCCCAGGAGATCCATACTTCCGCGCACTCTTCTGGCGACTCCTCGGCCAATGGATCTTCCGCTTCAGTTTCCACAACTGGTACGCTCTCCGCTGCATCATCCTCCGCCTCTGCGGCGCACGCCTCCACCCTTCCGTCAAAATCCGCGCCAGCGCCCGCATCGATCGCCCATGGAACCTCACCATGGGCAAACTCTCCGCCGTCGGCGACAAAGCAACCCTCAACTGCCGCTCACGCATCAACGTCGGCGACTTCTGCACCATCAGCCAGCACAGCAAGGTCTACACGCAAGCCGACGACCCCCTCGATCCCGACTCCCGCCTCTACACCGCACCCGTCAACATCCTCAAGGATGCATGGGTCGCTGCCGATGTCATGATTATGCCCGGCGTCACCATCGGCGAAGGTGTCGTCGTCGGCGCGCGAGGCATGGTCGATCGAAACCTCCCCCCATGGACCATCTGCACCGGCCAACCTTCCGAACCTCGACGCGAACGACCCATGCTCCGCAGGCCCGAAGACGACAACACACCCCGCTGGAAAGGCGCGTTGTGAACCCCGCCGTCGACATCTCAAACAAACCAAGCCCTCACTCAACTCGCAACAAACTCGCGCGACTCCTCTGGAACCTCACTCAAGCCACAATCTTCCGTCTCATCCCGCGCCCGCTCCACTCCGTCCGCGCACGCATCCTCCGCCTCTTCGGTGCGCGCGTCTCCCTTAAAGCCCGCGTCTGCCCGCGCGTCCGCATCTGGGGCCCATGGAACCTCACCATGGGCGACTACGCAACCCTCGCCGACGATGTCGATTGCTACTGCGTCGCACCAATCTCCATCGGCGCTCACACCACCATCAGCCAGTACACCTACCTCTGCGCCGCAACCCACGACTACCAACACAAAAACTTCCCCCTTCAGCCAAAACCAATCACCATCGGCCCGCACTGCTGGATCGCCGCCGACTGCTTCGTCGGCCCAGGGCTCACCATCGGCCAAGGCACCGTCGTCGGCGCACGCTCCAGCGTCTTTACCGACCTCCCGCCATGGAAGGTCTGCGTCGGCTCACCCGCCAAACCCGTCAAAGACCGCATCATCAAGGAGGGCTGATCGTGCTCGACAGCCCGATGCCTATCCGCCGCACTTCGCCCAATGACGGGTGGCACTACTGGTTCGGCTACTACGACAAAAACCCATGGTCCGCCGACAACACCCGCCTCCTCGCCCATCGCGTTTCATACTGCGATCGCTTCCCACGCCCCGGCGAATCCGCCGAGATCGGCTGGATCGAAGACTCGCACACTGACGCCCCACGCTTCATCAAACTCGCCGAAACTCGCGCCTGGAACTGGCAGCAAGGCGCCATGCTCCAGTGGACACACTTTCCTTCCTCCGATCCCCACGCTCCCCAGCGCATCATCTTCAACGATTCCGCGCCCGACGGCTCGCTCATCACCCGCATCCTCAACCCTGATGGCTCGCCCTTCCTCACTCTCCCTCATCCACACGTCGCAGTCGCCGCTGGCCGTCTCCTTTCCCTCTCCTTCGGCCGCCTCTCACGCCTGCGCCCTGAATACGGCTACCCCATCGCCTCCGATCCAAACCCCGACAATCCATCCCCCGCCGACGACGGCATCGACCGCATCGACCCCGATGGCTCACGCACCCTCATCATCTCCATCGACCAACTCGACCAGATCACCGCCGACAACTCACCGCGCGCCGGCAGCCGCCTCCACCAGCATGTCAATCACCTGATGTTCAACCCTTCCGGCACGCGCTTCTGCTTCATGCACCGCTTCGAACGCGACGACGGCATCCTTCATTCTCGACTCTTCACCGCCGACCCGCAAGGCAACGACATCCGCCTCCTCTTCGAAGGCATGTGCAGCCACTACGACTGGAAAGACAACCACACCATCCTCGCATGGGCCGGCAAACGCTCCCTTCTCGGCTCGGCCACCGCCCGCAAAACTCCAAAACAACAACTGATGACCCTCGCCCGCCGAGGCCTCAAACCCGTGTACTACGCCCTCGGCAAGCCCCGCTTCCTCATGAACAAAATCATGAAGGACTCCTATCTCCTCATCAACGACACCGACCTCCGCTCGCCCGCCGCCCAACCGCCGCAACCATTCGCCGCCGGCCAACTCATCTGCGACGGCCACTGCACCTTCAATCGCGCCGGTCGCGACCCCGGTCGCTGGGTCCTCACCGATGGCTACCCCGACATGAAATCACGCCAGCCCCTCTTCCTCTGGGATTGCTTCAACAACACAGGCTACGAAATCGGCCGCTTCCACACGCCCCGCAGCCTCGACGGCGACATCCGCGTCGATCTCCACCCACGCTTCAACCACGACGCAACCAAAGTCTGCATCGACTCGGCCATGGACGGCTCACGCGCCATGTACATCCTCGACATCAGCGCAATCACAAACACATAACCAAAAGAGGCCCGAGCGCAAGCGAGGACTCCGCACCACGACTCTACACCCCGGCTCTCACCCGAAGCTGATCACACGCCGCCCGAAATCAAGCCGCATCGCCTTCTTCGCAAGGTGCAACGTCTCTTCCGCAGCCGCGTTCGCCTTCGCCGCGTGCTCGCGCAAAAGCGACAAAATCTTCTCATCCCCCGCCGCTCCCTCATACGCCTTGCGCCGCTCGCGCATCGGCCCGATCAACCGATCAATCGCCTCCGCAACCTCGACCTTGATATGCCCATCCCCGATGTTGTCGCCCGCCGCATACCGCCGCTCGAGTTCCGCTACGCGCTCCGCATCCGTAACAAACGCACGCACATATTGAAACAGCGCGTTGTTCACATCCCCCGGCTCATCCATCGTCTGCCGCCCGGTATACAACCCGCCCAGCTTCTTCTTGATCTGCTTGAACTCATCAGTCAAAAAGATCGCATTCCCCAGGCTCTTGCTCATCTTGTTCACGCCGTCCGTCCCGATCAGCCTCGCCACACGCCCCACCTTCGCCTTCGGAATCGGAAACAGCCCGCCCGCACTCACATACTCCTCATCATCCGTCTGCGGATCAACCCCGCAGTACACCTGATTGAACCGCCTGGCCACCTCACGGCAAGGCTCCATGTGCGCCAGCTGATCCTCGCCCACCGGCACCAGTTCAGGCCGAAAGATCAAAATATCCGCACACTGCCCCACCGAATACATCGGAAACCCGAAACTGTAATTCTCCCCCAGTCCCTTCGTCTCCAATTCAGTCTTCAGCGTCGGATTCCGCATCACCCGATTGAACGGCAGCAGCATCGCCAGAAACCACGTCAACTCCGCAATCCCCGGCACCTCCGTCTGCAAAACAAAAGTCGATCGCTCCGGATCAATCCCCGCCGCAAGCCAATCCTTCACAATCTCCAGCGTCGAAGCGCGAATCTCGTCCGGCTTGTCCGCGCGCGTCGTGAACGCATGCATGTTCGCAATCAGAAAAAAGCACTCAAACTCATCCTGCAGCGCAACCCGGTTCTCCAGGCTCCCCACCCAGTGCCCAAGATGCAACTGCCCCGTCGGCGTATCACCCGTCAGAATTCGTGATTTTGAACTCATAAGGCGTAGCGTAGTCGCCGCAACCCCACCTCGCAGATCCCCCACATCAAGTACCGGAACCTCCTCCAGATTATCCTTGACCCGAGGGGGGGGGGGGGTAGAATAGAGCCATGGGGATTCCCACCATGCCTTTGCGCCGACAGCATAAGCATCGCAGCGCGTTTTCAATTATTGAACTCATCGTCACAATTGGCATCGTGATGATCCTGATCGGCCTCCTGCTCCCCGCCATCAGCCAGGCGCGCGAACAAGCAAAGCGAACGCACAACCTCTCCTCCATCCGCGGGGCCATGATGATGCTCACGCAATACACCTCAGATCATCAGGAGTATTACCCGCTCGGATGGACTGATGTCGTGAACGCAGCCATGTACTGGCATCTACCACTGCAGATCTCCGGGCACATCGATTCATGGCAGGACTTGGGCATCATCAACCGCGATCAGAATCGCACCCTGATCGCCATGACACAAACTGCGATCCTGAACCAGAACACATTTGTTCCCGGCGCGGGCCTTCACCTGCACGAGCAACCGCTTCGATCACAGCAGACCAGCACCATCCGGTATTCATCTCATAAGGGCATTCTGTTTCAATATTACGTCGAAGCCTCTGGCAAAATACCCGCCACTGAGTGGTGCTGTGGCCGTGACGCGCCAGTCGCGCCAATCGCCTTTGCCGACGGCAGCGCACTTCTCGCCACATACAAACAGTTCGATGTCCAGCCGCTTCCCGCCCTTCACCTGCGCGTTGGAACACCCGTCGCAACCACCTGGCACGGATTGGCCGGCCGGGATGTTCTCGTTCCGTGAAATGATTCCCACCGTTACCCTCAAAGGGAGATGCCATGGTGTACACAAAAACCTCGAATCTTTTCATGGCATTGTCGATGAGCGCAGTATGCGCTACGTTCGCTCTCGCCGCTTGTTATGTTTGTGGCGAAACTAACTGCAGTTGGTCCGGATCGGCGTGTGCAGCAACGTCTGTGTTAACCATCTGTGAAAAGGCCCCGCGCGATGCCAATGTGGGAGAATCTGGAAAACCTTCACTCACAGTTCTTACCCGGGATGCTCTGTGCTGGACTATATCAAGCGGTCAATCGACCGACTGGTATCAAGGTCCATGCTCAGAACCGCCGACTGGAATCTCGTGGAACTTGCTCGGAACATGCGGACTTGAAAATGGCCAATGCTGCTGGACCAAGCTTAAATACACAGAAGGGGTTGAATCAAATGCGGGATTTCAGATCAAGGATTGTTTTGGCTTCGCTTGCGTCGGCATGGGTCCGATCAGTTAACATCGCATGACTTCAGTGCTACTTGGATTCACCCACCGTGCTTGCTCCCCTCATTTCAATTCTGATCGGACTTTCGTCCAGTGGCAGCAACCCTGGCGATCCCATTGCCGCAATTGAGCGGTCAATGCCGCCGCACGGTGTCCTGCATCTCGTCTACGAGGCTGAGGCCCTGAATGGTACCTTTGAGTTCTGGCTGGATTTTTCATCTCAATGTGTTCTTCACATCCATCGCAGCCGGGTTTTCCTCCGCGACAAGAATGGCAGATATTCACGCGGCACAGGTGCCGACACCCGAACCGGCGAATTGCGAGGCTGGGACGATGACATCGAAAGTTATGTCAATTCTTTTTTTGACATTCCGCATCCTGTTTCACAAGCACTTCTCCTTCTGGCAGAACGAGACAACCTCACCAGTATCGAGGAGACCGCGAATGGCTGGCTTGTGATCTGGAACGCGCCAGATAGCGTTGCCCTGCGTTCAAGCCCGGACGGCCCCGTTGAAGTACCAAGTGCAAGCCACAAACGCTTCGAAGTCTCGAAGGCCGGACAAATTCTTTCATGGCAACACTTCGAAACACTTCCTACCCCGCGATCCGGGGCTGTTCGATCTCATAACTTCTCTGACACTGTTGACGTTGCAGGCATAGTAATCCCTCGATATGTCGATTCATTTTTAGACCGGACGCGCCGCCCGCCACATCCGCAGATATGGCAACTCTCCTCCGCCGAACTGATCGACTCGCCGCCACCGGATTTGTTTACTCGAAACGGCGCGATCGTCCGAGCAGCCCAAGCCGCAAAGCCTTTGGTACAAGCGTTTGCAGATAGTTACTACTGGCACACCTCCCCAAGAGCCGCAGAACAGGAAGCTATGCCTCTCGTTGATCCGACATCCAAACCCCTCGGTGCCACCTGGAGTCGTGCATTTCTCGTTGGAGGATCAATTGTTATGGCTCTCGGAGTTTTTGCATGGTGGCGGTCAAAAAAATAATCGTACGCTTGGCTCAAGGCAGTGTGCTGGCTGCTGCGATCGTGCTCGTCACCGCTGCCACACTCAAAGTCCAAAACCCGGCTACCTTTCGCGACACGCTCGCCGCCCATCAGGTCTTACCGCCGCCAACATGGGATGCAGCGCCGTGGATCATCATCGCGCTTGAACTCGTAATCGGCACATGGTCTCTCTGGGCCACTACTAGAGGCTTCTGGCGGCACGCCGCACGAACTACCTCCGCCTTGTTCATTTGCTTTGCAGTCTATGCAACCGCACTTGCTCTCAAACCCCCTCCTACTCCAGTCCCCTGCGGCTGTGCGTTCAGCGCTGCCCCAGTTGACAACTGGGTGCCCATTGCACTCCAGAACGGCCTGATCGCCATAGCCTTGCTCTTTTGCTCGTTTGCATTGCCGCAATCAAACTCCCCTCAACGCCACAACCAAACTCTCCTCGCAGCGAACTAGTCCGCCTACAAACTCTGCTTCGACGCCAGCAGCACATTGGCCAGCAAAAGCCCCGTCACAATCGCCGTCGCAACCATCACCATCAGAAACGCCGTCTCCACCCCCGCCAGCACATCGTCCGCCAGAAACGACGACACGCTCCGAAACCCGATCGACCCCGGCACCAGCATCATCAACCCCGGAACCATCGTGATCGCCGTAGGCCTCCGGCTCACCCGCGAATATCCGTTCGCATACAGCCCCACCGCAATCGCACCCACAAACGCCCCGATCTCAGGCCCCGCCCACGTCGCCCCAAGCCGCGACACGTAATACCCGATCGCCGCCGCTGGCACAATCACCACAATGTCCCGAGGCCGCGCCCGAAACAACACCGTGAGCGCGAACGGCACCACCGCAATCGCCAGCGCCTGCGACCACGCCGGCATCGGCACATCCGCCTCCCCCGCCGCCGCCAGCCCCGCTGTGAGCGCCTGCCCGATCCCCACGCCAAACCCGATCGACAGAAAGATCATCAGCGCGCCCATCAGCCGCGATGTCCCCGCCACCAGGTTCCGCGTCGCCAGTTCATTGATCGCCACCGTCAGCGTCAACCCCGGCACCAGCACAATCACGCTCGCGATCGTCACCACGCTTGGCGTCAATCCCCCGTCCACCCGTGTCAGCAGGTTCGCCAGCGCCGCCGCCACAAACCCCGACGCAAAATCCGTCACCCGCGATACCTGCCGTCGCCGCGACGCGATCATCGCAAAAACGCCCACGATCAACCCGATCGCGCTCGCCGCTGCCGCATCCACCCACGCCCCGCCGAAGAACCGCGCCGCACACGCCGCCGCAATCCCGCACGACACCACCGTCATCCACCCCGCATACCGCACCGGCGCAGCCCGAATCTCCCTCACCTCCGCCAGCGCTTCCGCCGCCGTCACCCGCCGCCGAAACACCTTCCCCAGCACATCATCCACCCGATCAAGTTTCTCAAGATTCACATCGCCCGGCATCACACGCACAATGTGCGTCCGCATCGCCTCCCCCGACCCGATCGAACACAACACCGCCGTCGGCATCGAGAAAAACTCCGCCTGCACCCCCATCTTCGCCGCGCACAGCCCCATCGCCTCTTCAAGCCGATGCGAAGGCGTCCCATACGTCGACAGCGCCTGAGGCATCTCCGTGAGCAACTGCTCAACAGCGTCCTGCGATCCCCCGATCTCCGCCGCGCCATGGCTCACGCTTCGACTGTAGCATTCCACCACCCGGAGCACGCCCATGCCAAACCTCTACCACGCCCTGCCCCGCTTCGCAGCATTCCCCCGCGTCCTCTCCTCCATCATCGCAGGCCTCGACGATGCCGATCTTCGCTACACCTCGAACCCCAACGACTGGTCCATCCTCGACATCCTCTGCCACCTGCTCGACGAAGAAACCCGCGACTTCCGCCCACGCCTCGAACGCACCTTCACCGCAAAACCCTGGGATCCCATCGATCCCCAATCATGGCCCGCGCTGCATCACTACGCCGATCAAGCCGCACCCGAAACCCTCGCCCGCTTCACCGTCCAGCGCGAACACTCCGTCACCTGGCTCCTCAGTCTCACCAACCCCGACTGGGACGCAACCCACTCCCACCCATCCCTAGGCCCCATCCGCGCCGGCGATCTCATGGGCGCATGGCTCGACCACGACACCCTCCACCTCCGCCAGATCGCAAAACGCCTCCACGAACTCGCTCAGCGCGACGCCGCCCCCTACATCACCACCTACGCCGGCGCCTGGTAACCTCACCCAGCCCACGCCCGAGCCCAATTCCGCTTGAAGCCCGGGTGTTCCCAAGCCCGCTTGTCCTATGGACGCCGGAGATTTGACCGTCCTCGGGCACATCTCCGGGTGTCTTCGATCACTCAAAACAAAACCACTCTCACCACCACCCGCGCGCAATCGGCATCCGCCGCCCCGAGCCAAACGCCACCCCCGTCACCTTCAGCCCCGTCGCCGCCTGCTTCCTCTTGTACTCATTGCGATCCATCAGCCGCACCAATCGCTCCACCAACTCCGCCCCAAACCCCGTCCTCTCCACAATCTCCGCCGCATTCAGCCGCTGCTCCACATGCATCTCCACGATCGCATCAAGCACCTCATACGCCGGCAGCGAATCCGCATCCACCTGCCCCGGCGCCAGCTCCGCGCTCGGAGGCTTGTCGATCGACCGCTGCGGTATCGGCTCGCCCCCAAACCCGCACTCCCTCCACCGCTCATTCATCCACCGCGCGATCCGATAGACCATCGTCTTGGGCACATCGCTCAGCACCGCCAGCCCGCCGTTCATATCCCCATACAGCGTGCAGTACCCCACCGCCAGTTCGCTCTTGTTCCCCGTCGTCAGCACCATCGCCCCCGTCCGGTTCGACACCGTCATCAGCATCGTCCCGCGCACACGCGACTGCAGATTCTCATCCGCCACATCCGGCAGCCGCTCGCCCAGCTTCCGCTCACCAATCGCCCCAAACACCGGATCCACCGCCGCCCGCAGCGCCGCATGCCCCCCTTCGATCGCCGCCACCTCGCACCGCATCCCCAGCCGCGCCGCCAACTCCAACGCATCCTCCACCGAGTGCCCCGACGAATACACGCTCGGCATCGCCACCCCCAGCACGTTCTCCGCCCCCAGCGCCTTCACCGCAATCGCCGCCGTCACCGCCGAATCGATCCCGCCCGAAAGCCCGATCACCGCCTTCCTGAATCCCGTCTTGCGCAGGTAATCGCGCACCCCCAGCGTCAGCGCCTCAACCACATTCCCCTCAGGCCCAAGGTCCGCAGGCAGCGATGCCGCCTCCGCAACCGACCCGCCCACCTCCACCACCAGCACATCCTCATCAAACGCCTTCGCCTGCGCCACCACCGCGCCCCGCGCATCCACAACGCACGCGCGCCCATCAAAGATCAACTCGTCGTTCCCCCCCACCTGATTGACCGAGCACACGCTCAACCCATGCCGCATCGCGTGCATGCGCAGAATCGCCACATGCCGGTCATGCTTGCCCAGCACATACGGGCTCGCCGAAGGCACCACCAGCACCTCGGCCCCCGCGCGCGCCGCCTCCTCCACCGGATCGGCCGCGCCGCGATACCGCGAAGCAAACCCCGCGTCCTCGCCGCGCCACAGATCCTCGCAGATCGCCAGCCCCACCTTCACGCCCGCAATGTCCACCACCACCGCCCGATCGCCCGCTGCAAAGTACCGATCCTCATCAAACACGTCATACGTCGGCAAAAGCCGCTTGTCGTAGTAGTCCACCATCGCCCCATCGCGATACACCACCACGCTGTTGGCGATTCCCCCCGCCCGATCCCCATCGCCTTCCACAGGCAAAGGCGTTCCGATCACCGCCGCAATCCCCGCCGTACATCTCTCGCCGATCCGCTTGACCTCCGCTGCGCAAGCCGCCACAAACCCACGCTGCAACAGCAGATCCTTCGGCGGATACCCGCTCACCGCCAACTCCGGCACCACCACCACATCCGCACCCATCCCCCGCCCCGCCGCGATCGCCCCCTCGATCAACCGCCCGTTGCCCGCGATATCCCCCACCGTCGGATTGACCTGCACCAGCGCAATCTTCATCGCCGATCATATCGATCGTTCAAACACTGCGTGCATTGACCATCAGTCGAATGCAGACCCCTCAACGCAGGGTTCTCGACGCAGAGCATGCTCGCATCGGCAGCGTTGTGCACAACCTCGCCTCTCGACGCCTCCGCCAGGCAACAAGAATCACCAAACTGAGATAAGCACTCGGCGCAGGAATCACGCGGATGGTGGCGGTGGTGGTGATGAGTGACACATCCGAGTCTGTTGTGATGACCCAGTAGAATGGGTCAGCAAATGGATAGAACCAACTCAAGTGTGGGATGGATTCGTCAGTAAACGGCCGCAGGTCAATATGCAGGTGACCTGTTGTATTCGGAGTGGTTTCAATTTCAAACATGAGAATTGGAAGCGGATTGCGCTCGTCGATAATGACGCCCGGAACGCCGTATGGTTGAACCGTCATGAAATCGCGCAGCCACGACCCGTCGGGCGTGCCGCGATCCAAGATCAGAGCCAGGCCATCGCGCAACGGTAAAATGTTTGTGAAAGCACCAAGATCGCCAGAGACCTCGATGCTTCCCACGACAGAATGTATGTTGCCATCTACTTCCGGCACGCCATCCACTTCATAAGTCGCCCACATCCAGACTTGGAATGTGTCGCCGGCCATGACGGCCTGAGGGGCTTCGAACCATGCGCGAAACACCTTGTCCTGAGCAAGAGCAAGGGATGGGAGCGTGGAGGTGAGTAATGCTGCGAGGATGACGATGGGTCTCGCCATGGCTGAAGTCTCCGAAATGTGAGAATTCTTTGTATGGTTAGTCCGAATTCCGATTGCGTGCTCCGTATCCACTCAGTATGATGCATCCGCCCTGTGTCGTCAACCGAAATGCACGAGTTCAATGGCGTTTTGCGTCAGATTGTTTCGGCGGAGACTCTTGGCGACTGAATTTCGGGCAAGTGAAGCAGCAGCCTGGGCTCTATCGGCGTCGCCGCGAGAGCGAGAATACGGCGAGACCGAGGAGTGCGGCGGAGGCTGGCGCGGGGATGACGCGGATGGTGGCGGTTGAAGTCATCAGGCCAACACCTGAATCCAAGGTGTTGATCCAATCTGATGTACGGTCATCCCACCATGAGAGCCAAGGCAGATTCTGGTCTGACGCGGGCCGTAAATCAATATGTAACCAGCCTGTTGTACTGCTCCGAGTTGTTACTTCAACCATTAGAACTGGCAGGGGTACTGAATCATTGAAGGGTGACCCAGGAACAGGCGCCTGAAACACCAGAAAATCACGGAGCCAAGGCCCATCCGGGGTTCCCGGTGGAAGGCGAAACGGAAGTCCGTCCCTCACATTGCTGATCGTATCAAACGCCGCGAGGGTGCCGGATACTTCGATGCTTGCCTGGACACCGGAGTACCAACCGTCAGAAGCCGGCGTTCCATCTTCCTCGTATGTTGCCCACATCCAAACTTGGAATGTCTCGCCAGCCACGACGGTCTGGGGGGCTTCGAACCATGCGCGGAACTCGCGGGTCTGGGCGAGGGCAAGCGACGGGAGCGTGAAAGTGAGAAATGCTGCGAGGATGACGACGAGTCTCGCCATGGCTGAAGCCTCCGAAAAGTGAGAATTCTTGTACGGATTAGTCCGAATTCCGATTGCGTGCTTCGTATCTACTCAGCATGATGCATCCGCCCTGTGTCGTCAACCAGAATTGGAGGATTTTATGGCATATTTTCATCGAATGATCGGCGTGATCGCGGCTTTGTTCGGCTGGATTTTGCTGCCTGTGGGGGGGGGCGTTCGGTCAGTTGGGTGGCGGGTTCGAAAACATCGAGCCGACATTGCTTGTCAATGATCCGCTGTTCCAATCGTCCACGCTGGCACCGCACGGCCAGCACTGGCTGCACTCGACCAAGGTGACGTATGCGTGGACACTGGTCGGCTACAACACGCTCGACTACCCGTATGCGATCGACCACAACGACCCCAACACCACGATCGCGATCATCGACTCAGGCATCGATATGAATCATCCTGAGTTTGAGGGGAAGATTCATCCGGCGAGCGCGACGATTGTGTACGGAGGCGTGCGACTGTTTGATCAGAGTTGTCCTTGTGAACCATCCTCGTATGAACCTCCATCGAATGACGGGCCTACCAATGTCGAAGACGTGCTGTGGACATTCAGTCAAGGGGCGATACCACACGGAACGGTTGTGGCGGGTATTGCTGGCGCTCTCACAGAAAACGAAATCGGAATCGCTGGAGTATGCTGGGATTGCAGCATTATGACGATTCGCATAACGACAATGCAATTGTCGACTCAACAGGAATGTCAGGCGACATATGAATCGTGCCGTGCATCCGATCAATCACTTGCCGCATCGATTCGCTATGCCGCTGGCTGGAGCCCGGGTGATGATGAGGAAGATCCGGAAGAATGGGGTCCAGTGCGTGCCCGCGTAATCTGCACTGCACTCGAGGCAATTAATGGGTACAACTCCGCGGCGTTTTTCTGCGACGAAGAGAACCCTCTCAACATCGCCATCGACCAAGCCTACGAACGCGGCTGCATCATCATCGCCATTACCGGCAACAGCGCGTCGACCCCGCAAGCACCGTGCTGGACTGATGACTACCCCGACGAACCGGCATGTACAGCCGGGACTGGTGGCACGACCACAATTCACCCGCTTGCGTGGTATCCGAAAACCATCACCGTCGGCGGTGCGTGCCGGACAGGGCAGGGATGGCATTGTCATTCGCGCATCAACCCTCATATCAACGATCTCGGTTCGTGCGGCTCGGGCTACTACCCGCTGCGGCCGATCGAAAACACCGCGCCGTTGCTCACTGTCGTTGCGCCGATCGAGGATATTGTAACAACATTTGCGTATGATGAGGCAACGCAACAAGGTGCTGAGTACGGCTTCCTGGATTCGTATTCTGCCGGAACATCATGGTCCTCGCCACAGGTTGCGGGTGTTGTGGCACTGATGCTCAAAATGAATCCATCTCTGACCTTTGAACAGGTGAAGTTTATATTGGGAACGACTGCCACCGATATCGGGCCGCAGGGCTATGACAAGTGGACAGGCTATGGCCTCTTGAACGCGCAGGAAGCAGTGAAGTGTGCCATGATCCTCGCTATGCCCGCAAACTTCAACGGCGACGAGAACATCGACACGCTCGACCCCATCGACTTTCTCATCGCCTACGGCCAGGGGGACGTGACGGCTGACCTTGATCTCGATGGAGAGCACACCAAGGCGGACCTTGCGATCTTTCTGAGCAGTTATCTTGAAGAATAAATTCAACCCGCGCACCAGCCCTCACGACCCGCACCCGCAAGACACAACATCATTCACCGACCCCCCCTCACCCACCGATCCACCCGAAGCCACGCCGCCCCAAGCGCCCCGCCCGCCAGATTCACGACCGCTTCCGACGCCGTCACCAGCAGGCTGATCGTCACCACCGCCTCCACACCGCTCGCCCCGCTCAAGCCCGCCAGCGTCGCCACCCCCGCAGCCCCCGCCTCGCGCGTCCCCAGCATCCCGAACGGACTGATCATCCCGATCGCGAAGTACACGCTCGCCAGCACCATCGCGTCGCCCCAGTCCAGCTCAATCCCCAGGATCCGCGCCGCAACGCCCATCCGCACCGCCTGCACCATGATGTCGCCCACGCGCAGCACCGCGCCCGCAGCCGACGCCCGCCCGTGCGCCAGCATATCGACCCCCGCATGCACCTTCCGCCCCGCCTCGCCCCCCAGCCACCGCAGCAACCACCCAAACCCAACCGCCCGCACAAACGCAAGCAACCGCGCCCACCCGCGCTCGCCGCCAAACACACGCGCCAGCCCCACCATCACCGCCGTCGCCGCCGCCGCGCCCCCCAGCCACCCGGCCCACCACAACCCGCTCCCCCCCGGCAGCACCAGGCTCGCCCCGAACGCAGGCCCCACCGCAACCGCCGCCAAAACCGCAACCGCCCCGAACCACCCGATCACCGTCAGCAGCGGCACACGATCGCGCTTCACGTGATACACCACCCGAAACGCCAACGCCAGTTTGAACGGCGC
Organism: Phycisphaeraceae bacterium; assembly: GCA_019636795.1. Lineage (NCBI taxonomy): Bacteria > Pseudomonadati > Planctomycetota > Phycisphaerae > Phycisphaerales > Phycisphaeraceae > Phycisphaeraceae bacterium. The sequence continues at coordinate 696,533 of JAHBWW010000001.1, read as the reverse complement.
ATACGACAAAACCGTCGCCACCGAATTAACCGCCAGCACATCCAGCACCGCAAGCCTCTTCACCGGCCACAACGCCGCCAGAAACACCAGCCCATTGAGCATCAGCGTCCCCGCCGAACACGCCGCCAGCGCCACCACCAGCCCCCAGTCCGCATCGATCAACTTGCCCAACTGCTCGCGATTGGCCTCGCTCAACGCAACACGCACACACCACCCGAGCAACCCCAGCCCGATCAGAAAGCCGACCACCTGCACCGCGATGCGCCACCTGCTCCGCTCGCCCCTCATGCTCTACTCCCGCACTCGAAACAGCGCCTGCCCCGGCCACGACGCCACCATCTCGCACTCCGCCTCGAGCTGCGCCATCACCCGCTCCAGCCCAAGCGCCTCATCAAGCCACCCCGACCGTTCCAGCCTCACCAACTCCCCCGCATCGACCAGCACGAACCCGATCCCACGCTCGCGCAGCCCCGCCGCTACCGCGCGACCCGCGCCCTCGCCCGCTCGCTCATGTTCACGCATCAACCGCGCCAGCAACGACTCATCCCACGTCGTCGCCCACGTCACCTCTGCCTTGAAATACAACGGCGTCGAACCCCCCACCAGCAGCACCCCCGCCGCCTCGCCGCGCTCGCGTGCCATCTTCACTGCCCGGTTCGTCGACGCGATCGGCATCTCATCGTGCAGCATCGGTTCATACGGCTCACCGATGAACACCCCCACTCCACCCACCAGCAGCGCCCCAGGTGCCCCACCACGCTCGCCGCCAAACACCGCAACCGTCGCAACCGCGTGCCCCAGCACGATCACCGCCCCCGCCGCAACCCCCGCCGCACGACGCTGCAACGCAACCGCCACCGCGATCAGCGGCACCGCCGTCACGATCGTCGGCATCAGGAACCGCGCCTGCACATGCGTCAGCATCATCCACGCCATCACCTGCACCACCAGCCCCGCTCCCAGCGCCCCCGCGATCACGCGCCCCGCCTTCCCGATCGCCGCACGCCGCACCGCAATCGCCGCGCCAGCCGCTGCCGCCAGCGGAAACAGCAACCCCCATTGCGGATTGGTCAATCCTCGCCACCGCATCACGCCCCCCGCGCCCGCCGCACCATTCGGGTCGCTCCACAGCGCCACACGCACGCGCTCCATCATCGACCCCTCAAACTGATGCGCCGCCGCAAACCGCGACACCTGTTCCGCCGTCCAGTGCCCGCTGCCAAACACGCCGCTCAATGCCGGAAACACCGGATTCCCGCACGCCAGCGCGTTGCGCACCAGCCACGGCATCAGCATCGCCGCTCCCGCGATCGCCCCCCCCGACACCAGCACCATCCACTCCCGCTTCGGAGCCGCCGCCAGCATCATCACGCCCGCCGCAGGCCCGATCATAAAGAGCGCCGTCGGCTTGGCGCAGCACGCTCCTCCGACCAGCACGCCGACCAGCATTCCGCGCACGCCCGCCGCTGCCCCGCGCTCACACGCCGCGAGCATCGCACCAGCCCCGAAGAGCACCATCGCCATCTCGTTGTACGCCAGACTCCCCACCACCACCACCCACGGCAGCGCCAGCGTCAATCCGCCCGCCACCGCCGCCGCAAGCCCCGCCGCACGCGCGTCCGCCCCGCACTCGCGCGCCACACCGCGCGCAACGCCCGCAACAACCCACGCCGCCACCACCGCAAGCCCCGCGTGCAGCCACTGCGCCCCAAGCAATCGCCAGCCCTCGCCATCGATCATCGCGTGCGCCCCGCCAGCCCCGCTCAGCAGCGCCACATGCATGAACCCCGCCTCCACAAAGCCCGGCAGGAACGAATACACGTTGTGCTCCATCGGCCACACCCGCCCCGCCGCGATCCACTCGCCCGGCAGCGTCAGGTGATAACTCAGCGCATCAAAACCCCCGAACTCCGACCCCCAAAGCCAGCCCGGCGCGCTCGACGACGCGATGGCAAGCACCACACCCGCAGGCAGCGCCGCCAGCCACACCAGCGAGCCGCCCGCGCCCGCAGCCCCAGCCGCCCCACCGCGCACCCGCCGCACAATGTCCACCACCAGCACCGCAACGCCCAACCCCACCGTGACCGACGCCGTGCTCCGATTCAACAGTCCAAGCACGCCCAGCGCATGCGTCACGCTCAGCAGCAGCGCGAGGCCCGCCGCCGCTTCGATCTCGCGCCGCGCTTCGAGCCGCTTTCCGATCGCGCGCCCGATCAGCAATCCGTACCCCATTCCCCCCGCGATGTACAGCCCCGCCGGAACGCCCCCAAGCACCGCCGCCATCACCACCCATCCCACGCGCTCGATCGCCGTGCCGTCCGCATCGCCCACGCTCACCAGCCCGATCAGGCACATCAGCCCCGCGACCACCGCCGCCAGCGCGCGACGCAGCGCCGGCGACATCGGCCTGCCTCGGGTGCTCAATGCCACGCGTCTCATGACCCGGCAGTGTACGGCCCCCACCGCTCACAGCCACCCCTACGATCCCATCATGCCCCCGCCCGAACTTGACCACATCGAAATCATCGAGCCCCTCTGCGCCGTCTTTCGCCGCACACTCAAGGCCGAAGGTCTCAAGTACACCCCCGAACGCGCCGCAATCCTCAACGCCATCATCGAATACGACGGCATCTTCGAAGCCGAAACCCTCCTGGCACACCTCGTCGCCAGCGGCCACCGCGCCAGCAAGGCCACCGTCTACCGCACCCTGCGCCTCCTCGAAGACGCCGGCATCATCCAGGCCGTCCTCTTCGACCGCGATCAGTCGCACTTCCAACTCATCTACGGCCGCACCCCGCGCACCATCCTCATCCGCGTCGACACCGGCCAGATCGAAGCCATCGACACCCCCGAGGTCATCGCGCTGCGCGACCGACTCTGCCGCGAGCGCGGGCTCGTGCCCGAAGGCCACCGCCTCCAGATCTTCGCGCGCGCCCAGCCGCGCTCAGGCTGAAGGCTCGCCATGACTGCCCCCGCGCCCGTCATCATCATCACCGAGCCCCTCGACGCCGAACCCACCGCGTGGCTCACTCAGCGCGCCAGCGTCATCATCGCGCCGCCCACCGATCCGGCCTTCGCCGCCGCCGCGCCCGTCGCGCGTGCCCTCATCGTCCGCACGCACACCCGTGTCGATGCCGCACTACTGGCTCGCCTGCCCGCACTGGCCGTCATCGGCCGCGCCGGTGTCGGCCTCGACACCATCGACGCCGCCGCCGCCGCCGCCCGCTCCATCGCCGTCCTCAACACCCCCCAGGCCAACAGCGCCGCCGTCGCCGAGTTCGTCTTCGCCTCGCTCCTGCGCGCGCTGCGCCCCATCGAGCCCCTCACCACCGCGCTCGATCTCAACGCATGGGAGGCCCGCCGCCGCGCGTTCACCAGCCCGCTCGAACTATCCGGTCTCACCCTTTCCATCCTCGGCCTCGGGCGCATCGGCACCCGCGTCGCCAACATCGCCCGCGCCTTCGACATGAGCGTCCTCTACAACGACATCGCACCGGTCCCAGCCCCCCAAGGCTGCACCCGCGTGTCCTTCGATGAACTCCTCACCCGCGCCGACATCCTCTCGCTCCACATCGACGGCCGCGCAACCAACCACAACCTCATCGACGCCGCAGCACTCGCACTCCTCAAGCCGGACGCCATCCTCATCAACACCAGCCGCGGATCAGTCATCGACGAACCCGCACTCGCCACTCACCTCAGCACCAACCCCGCCGCGCTGGCCATCCTCGACGTACACGCCCAGGAACCCATCCCCGCCGCCAGCCCGCTGCTGCACCATCCCCGCGCAATCCTCACCGCCCACGAAGCCTCCTGCACCGCCGCCGCCCGACGCCGCATGAGCATGGTGGTAAGGCAAGTCTGGGAGTGCCTCCAGGCCAATCAAAACAAGCACTCTGACTAGTCATGGCCGCCACAGCAGTATCGCATTTCTGTGATCGGCTAGCCCGCCGAGACAATTCAGGTAGACTCTACATCATGCGACACATCCTGATTCTCGCACGTGCTGCATTGCTCCTTACACTCGTCGGGTTACAAGGCTGCGCTATTGGATGGCCGTTGATCCCATATCGCTCGTCTTTTCGAGACGCGCAAGAGGATCAACCGTGGATCGGGCCCGACCGGCGCGCAACCGCCACCATAAAAGTACGTGCCGATTTCACAAGAATTACCGAGTCCATCGAGTGGCGCGGACCCGGCGGGGCGCCCGTCGATGCCTGGTCCACCGTGCTCAAGTGCGAGGAATTTCTCACGTTGGGCGGCATGCCTCGCATTGTGTATCTCGAAGCCGAAGATGGCTCACGAATTCTGCTCAACCCGCCGCACCCGCCCGGAGAGACGCAACGCTACAACCTCACGGTATACCCCGACACACCCACCATTGTCTGCGTTCGTCCTCTCATCGTCCTTGTGTGCCCGCAGCCGCAGACATTTTCGCAGTTCCCCACTCCGTCAATTCTTGATCACTCCGGCGGCCCGCGACCTAAGAAACTCGAAAAGCAGCTGCGTTATGGCTACCACCGAGGATCGGTCGGCTCTTGCTCAGATGGACTCACATGGTACTCGCCAGACTTGAATATCCCCCCACAGCCCCTGCTCTTCGACGATCAAGGCGTCGCTCTCATCCCCACACATTGGGGGAACTTGAAGATTCAAAAAGGTGATTCCGGTGCCTGGAGCACAGCAGCCATTCGCTACATTCCTGAGCGCTGATCTCGAATCCGAATGCATTGAGTCCGCTGTCTCTGGCTCAGCACGTCATGCAATTCGCTGTGCGACACATTCTGCCCTCCAACAATCCCCCAATGCCTGACTCCATCCCCACCGACCGCAACCACATCGACGCTGCCCTGACCGCCGCCTGCGCCGCCGTCCGCCTCTCTCCCGCCCTCGAGCGCTCCGCCTCGATCGCCCAAACCTGCCGCGACGCCCACTTCGACCAGGCCGCCGCCCTCATCAGCGCCATGAGCCTCGCAGAGATCGAAAACCTCGTCCGCGTCGGCGCCGCCCGCTTCCACCTGCTCAACAAGGCCGAACAACTCGCCATCATCCGCGTCAACCGTCAGCGCCAGCGCGACGCCGCAGGCCCACGCCCCGAATCCATCGACGCCGCCTTCGCACACCTCAACAGCATCGACCACGCCAAGAGCGTCCTGAGCCGCCTGGACATCGGCCCCACCCTCACCGCTCACCCCACCGAAGCCCGCCGACGCACCGTGCTCGAAAAACAAACCGATGTCGCCCACTGCCTCCTGCGCCTCCGCGAACCCGACCTCACCGCCCGCGAACGCGCCGACACCGAGGCCAAACTCAGCCGCATCATCTCCATGCTCCTCGTCACCGACGATGTCCGCGTCAAACGCCTCAACGTCCCCGACGAAGTCCGCAGCGGCATCCACTTCCTCTCGACCACCATCTGGCAGACCGTCCCACGTCTCATGCGCGATGTCGTCTGGGCCGCGCGACAGCGCTTCGGCCCCGACGCAGCTGCCATCGTCGCCGCCGACCTCCCGCCCCTCCTCACCTACCGCACATGGATCGGTGGCGACCGCGACGGCAACCCCAACGTCACCGCCGACGTCACCGCCAGCACCATCGCCATGATGCACCAGGCCGCCACCGAACTCTGGGATGATGAACTCTCGCGCCTGCGCCACGTCCTGTCCGTCTCCACCCGCCGCGTCGATCTCGGCACCGAGATCCACGACGCCATCGACGCAAACGCCGCATGGAACGACGACGACACCAACCTCGAGCAACGCAAGCACGAGCCCATCCGCGTCCGCCTCGCCCAGATGCGCCGGCGCCTCGCACGCGACCACGCCTACACCTCGGCCAACCTGCTCGATGACCTCCTCCTCCTCCGCCGCGCCCTGCACTGCGCCGGCTTGACCGACATCGCCGAAGAAGGCGTCCTCTCCGACGCCATCGTCCGTGCCCGCGTCTTTGGCCTCTGCCTCGCCACCATCGACATCCGCCAGCACGCCGCCGTCCACACCCGCGCCGTCAGCAACCTGCTCGCCCTGGCCGGCCTCACCACCGAATACGCCACCCTCGACGAACCCGCACGCTGCGCCCTGCTCCGCCGCGAACTGGCCAGCCCCCGCCCGCTTTGCCCTGCCGACGCCCCGCTCGAAGCCCAGACCGCCGAGACTCTCGCAACCCTCCGCGTCGTCGCCGCTGCCATCGCCCGCGAACCCGCTGCCATCCGCTCCTACGTCATCAGCATGACCAGCACCGTCAGCGACATGCTCGCCCTGCTGCTCCTGTTCAAGGAAGTCGGCCTCTATCGCCCGGCCTCGGGGGCCAGCAGCGTCGTCAGCCGCCTCCACCTCGTGCCCCTCTTCGAGACCATCGACGACCTCGAGCGCGCCCCCGCCCTCATGCACGAAATCTTCAACGACCCCGCCTACCGCGCTCACCTGGCCGCCATCGCCCCCCAGCCCGAGCAGGAAATCATGCTCGGCTACTCCGACTCCAACAAAGACGGCGGCTTTCTCATGGCCAACGTCGCCCTCCACATCGCACAGCGCGACATCGCACAGGTCTTCAAAACCCACAACGTCGCCCTCCGCTACTTCCACGGCCGCGGCGGCACCATCGGTCGCGGTGGCGGACGCGCAGGACGCGCCATCCTCGCCGCACCGCCCGCCGCCCGCTCCGGCCGCCTCCGCTTCACCGAACAGGGCGAAGTCATCACCTTCCGCTACGCCCTGCCCGATATGGCCCGACGACACCTCGAACAGATCGTCCACGCCGCAATCGGCGCCGAAGCCTCACCCCCCGCAGCCACCGACGACCGCGAACTCATCGCCCTGCTCGCAGGCCTGGCCAACTCCGCCCGACAGACCTACCGCGACCTCATCGACCAAAGCGACTTCTGGCCATGGTTCGTCGCCGTCAGCCCCGTCGAACACATCGGCGCACTCCCCATCGCCTCCCGCCCCGTCAGCCGCGCCACCGGCTCGGCCCTCACCTTCCAGAGCCTCCGCGCAATCCCATGGGTCTTTGCATGGGTCCAGATGCGCGCCCTCGTCCCCGGCTTCTTCGGCCTCGGCACCGCCCTCTCCAACGCAACCAACGAACAACGCGCCGCCCTCCGCAGCGCCGCCGCATCACACCCATTCCTCTCCACCGTCCTCGAAAACGCCGCACAGGAACTCGCACGCGCCCGCATGCCAATCTTCGCCCGCTACGCTGCCGCCTCAACCGCCGGCCCCGCCGGAGCCGCAATGTTCCAGCGCATCGAACGCGAACACACCCTCGCCCGCGACGCAATCCTCGACCTCACCGGCAACACCGACCTCATGGCCCACAGCCCCGTCATCGGCCGCTCCATCGCCGACCGCAACCCATGGACGGACGTGCTCAACCTCGCCCAGATCGAACTGCTCACCCGCGCCGCCAGCGCCGATGACCAACAGCGCACCGCCCTCCGCCCCGTCATCCAGGCCAGCATCAACGCCATCGCCGCCGCCATGCAATCAACCGGCTAAACGCGCTCAGCGCCCCTTGCAGCACTCGTCATCATCACTGAACGCCCGCAAAGGCCGAGGCCCGCAGCACCCAAGCGCCCGCCCATCATCCGCCGCACGCTTCGCCTTCCGCTTCACCACCGGCTCGCCCGATCCCAGCACCGTCCCCACCACAATCACCACAAATCCCAGCAGCGGAATCATCGGCGGCACATAAATGCCCCGCGACGGCAGCACCACAAAACAAACCACCGCCACCGCCGCCAGCAGCACAAACGACACCACCAGCCGACGCAGCAACCCCCCGCTGTCGGCCGCACGCTCCTCAGCCGCCGCCAGCCGCGCACGCGCGTCATCAAGCAGCGCCGGCTCACCCTCGCACGGCTGACTGGGCAGCAACGGCATCTCATGCTCTTCGGACATGCATGATTCTAGTGCCCACCTGCACCCCAGCCCGCTGCGCCACAAAACAAACGCCCGCGCTCTCGCGCGGACGTCTGATCAATCCCTGTTGCCTTCATCCAATCCTTAGCGGCGACGACGCCCCGCAACCAGCCCGCCCAGCGCCAGCAGCACCGCCGCGCCCGGAGCCGGAACAAACACGCCGGGGTTGGCAATGTCCCCGCCGCTCGAAGCGTACGAGCCCCACACATCACCAACGAACGACCCCGACCATGAGATAACATCGTTCGCCCCGATTGCGCCCGGGTTGGCGCTGATGTTCTGCGTGCGGAACGACCCCGGAAAGTTCTGGTCTCCGTACGTCAGCCTGTCCACCAGATTCCCGCCCCCGTCATAGATATTGATCTCGTCGTTGCGTCCGAGGTTGTTGGTCAGGTCGCCCAGCACCTGCACGCTCGCCGCAAGACCCCACGCCGCACGGAACGCCGCAGCCGTGCTCTCCGTAATGACCAGGCTCTCGCCCGCCCCAAGGTTCCCCGAAAGCATGAACGACCCGGGCGTGCGGCTGTCATCGTCAAAACTCCAGCCGCTCAGGTCCACCGACGCGTTCCCCAGATTCGTGATCTCGATGAACTCGCCGTCGGCCCCCTGATACATCCATTCCGTAATGCGCACATCCGCACCCGCAACCGCCGCCGCGCCCGCAACCACAACCATCATCATTGCCTTCTTCATCGCTCTCTCTTCCTTTCTTCTCAAGTTGCTCTCTCTCAAATGCGCCTGCACGAAGCGCACTCGGCTCTCCTGCGAGCGACCAGAGATTAGATTCTGCCGCCCAATCCCGGATTGCGAACCCGTCAAGAAAGCATGAAGAAAGCGCTAAGCCTCCGTCGACCAGCCCATTTGTTAGAAACTCATGAAGAACACCCTGCTGCTGCGCGAAGAAACCGTAAAACTTCCATGAACCACACCGCGCCGGCTCCCACGAACTCTTAGTCTGACTACGCACCTGCTCCATCGCCGCAACCAAGGACCGCCGCATGCCCTCTGCACGCAACGCATTCACCCTCATCGAACTCCTCGTCGTCATCGCCATCATCGCGCTGCTCATCGGCATCCTCCTGCCATCCCTCGCCAGCGCCCGCGACACCGCACGACAGGTCGCATGCATGTCCAACCTCCGACAGATCGGCATCGGAACCAGCACCTACAGCGTCAGCAACAACGGCTTCCTCTCCTCAGGCCCCCTCGACAACCGCATCCGCAAGCACGCAAACGGCAACTCAATCGCCGCAAAGTTCACTGCCGACACCTCCGACACCCGAGGCGGCATCGAACGCATCGGATGGATCGCCGATCAGGTCAATGGCCAGTACTCAATCCCAAACGACATGCTCTGCGCCACCGCCCCCGCACGCTACAACCAGAACCTCCACACCGCACGCCTCAACGACGTCGGATTCAACACCTACACCACCGAATCCCGCGACCGCGCCATCGCCGCCGGATTCAACTCCAACTACACCCAATCCTGGTACATGGCATACACACAGTGGAAACTCACCCGCGTCGGACAGCAGTCACAACCCGCAGACCCCGTCTACGGCGTCATCGGACCACTCCGCGAAGACCGCATGGGAGCCGTAAGCCCTACCCGAGTCCCCCTCATGGCCGACGCTCGCGTCGACGCCGCATCCAACAACACCAACGACATCATCGACCTCACCACCGGCACCGAGCCCGCATGCAAATCCGTCACCGACGGTCCAACATGGCGCGTCGGACTCAACTGGGCTAATCACGACCTGGCAGACTTCGGACCCGCACACGGAGGACGCAAACGCATCGGCATGCGCGGCCACGACCGCACCATCGGAAACTTCCTCTTCGCCGACGGACACGTCAAAGCATTCACCGACATCAACGGCGACCAGACCTTCAACTACGACCCCGCCTCACCACCACGCGACGGGGGACTCGCCGTCTACCCCGACTTCGAACCCTCAGACATCTTCACCGGCGAACTCATCAGCGGACGCTACCAATAGCCAGAACCATGTCCCAATATCACATCGTGCAACCTTAGATACCACAAGAGGAGATCAACAGTGAAATTCACGCTCGCAACCATCGTCGCCGCAATCGCCGGCTCCACCGCAACCGCACAGGTCGTCATCAACGAAGTCTACGAAAACCCCCCAGGAGGCAGCGCCCAGAACGACGCCGTCCTCGAATATATCGAACTCTACGGCTTCCCCGGCATGGACCTCACCGGATACGCTGTCGTCCTCTTCAAAGGAGGCTCCGACACCAACGGCGACAACATCCCCGAAGAAACCCCCGAAATCGACGAAGCATTCAGCCTCGACGGCCTCTCCATCGGCACCAACGGCTTCCTCATCCTCTACAACGGCACACCCGCCCAGTCCCTCATCCCCCTCTTCCTTCCCAATCAGGGCGAGACCGCCGCATCCTTCTTCCAGACACACATCCCCTCCCCATTCGATATCAACGGCAACCTCGGCAACGACTTCTCCTCCACCTACTCCCTCATCCGCCGACGCCCCCACCACTCCATCGTCAACGACCAGTCCGTATACGCCCCCGGCTACGCCGTCTGGAAAGACGCCGATCAGGATGTTACATTCTCCGGCCGCTTCGACTTCGGCTTCGAAGCCCCCACCGCTTCCCGCATCGACCCCCTTCAAGTCATCGACGACATCGCATGGTCTAACGAAGGCGGAAAGGAATACGTCCGCTCCTCACAACAGGAAATCTCCGACACCCCAGGATTCAACCCCGACGGCATCTCACGCCTCGCCTTCTACGGCTCAAACCCAAACCGCGGACTCCGCATCAACTCCCAGGGCCAGACCGTCCCCACTCGCATGGCCGACGAAGAATGGATCTACGGCGACCTCATCGGGCCCTCCACCGACTTCCGCTACGACCCCATCCGCTACGGCGCACCCACCGACCCAGGCGGCGACGGATTCCAGGACATCTCCATCGGCGCCGGCTCGCAATCCTTCCGCCTCACCCCCGGCACATTCAACGACTACGCACCACTCAACATCACTCAGTTCCGCTTCATCCTCGGCGATCTCAACTTCGACGGCCTCGTCAACGCCGCAGACCTCGCACTCTTCGATGCACAACTCCTCGGAGCCGACTTCGACGCAACCCACGACTACATCCACCCCGACACCGGCAACCCGATCCCCGATCCCAACAACCCCGGACAAAACCTCCAGTCCTACATCTTCCAGTCACGCCTCGCAAACTCCTTCCTCGCCGCAACCAACCTCGACACCACCGACGGCCCCGGCGGCACCAACGCCCCATCGCCAACCCTCGCCGACCGCGCAGTCCTCGCCGCTCTCGTAGGCCCAGTCCCATGCTCGCCCGCCGACTTCTCAACTCCCTACGGCACGCTCGACTTCTTCGATGTCTCCGCATTCCTCGCCGCATTCAGCGCACAAAACCCCGCAGCCGATCTCAACAACGACGGCAACTTCGACTTCTTCGACGTCCAGATCTACCTCGCCGCATTCGCCGCAGGCTGCCCATAACACCCTCGCCCCTCAGCCGGCGACTCCTCAGTCGCCAACCAATATCACAAAGGCCCGGAGCAACTCGCCCCGGGCCTTTCCTCTTTTGTAATATCACATTCTCCCCGCACCTTACCCCAGCATCCCGCGACGCCTCAGTTCCCCCAGCATCATCCGGTTCAGGTCCGTATCACTCGGCGCCAGCACAGGCCTCATCTGCCTCGCCTTGCAATCCCGCTCAAACGATTCCCGCAAAACCCCAAGCCGCTTCCGATACGACTCAAGCAACCCCCGCGTCAGCGTCACCTCCGAAGCACGCCCCGTCTCCACATCCGTCAGCCGAAGATCCCCCACCAGCCCCCGCTCCACCGCACGCGATGGATCCAGCTCCTCCGGCGACAAAATCTGCACGCACGTCACGTCATACCCACCGCCCGCATGCGCAAGATAGTTCAGCCCCTTCGCCCACCCATCACGAAACAGAAAGTCCGACAGCACCACCACCACCCCACGCCCGCCCTGCCCCGCCGCCACCTGCCTGATCGACTGCCCGAACGACGCCTCCCCAGCGCCCCCCGCAGGCGCAGCCAAACTCCCAAGCACAAAATGCGTCAACCGCGCCATCGCCGGACGCCCACGAATCGGCCTCAACTGCTCCACCCGCCCACTCTGGTCAAACCGCGCAACCGACACCCGATTCTGCTTCACCAGCCCAACATACCCGATCGCAAGCGCCAGCCGATGCGCAAAAACCAACTTGCTCGGCGAACCCGCATCCATCGACCCCGAACAATCCAGCACAATCACCACCGACAAATCCTCATCCTGCCGGAACAACTTGATGAAAAACTTGTCCAGCCTCGCAAAAACATTCCAGTCAATGTGCCGCAGGTCATCCCCCGCGATGTAGTGCCGATAGTCGTCAAACTCCACCGAATGCCCACGCTTCTTCGAACGCCGCTCACCGGGCAACTTCCCCGCAAACACCTTCCGACTCAGCACGTCCAGACGGTCAAGCCGACTGCGCAACTCCGGGCTGAGCAGTTCATCCAGATGTGTCGGCCGAGTTGCCCGTTGCCCGATGATCATGGGAATGTGGTACAGTAGGGGACAAACAGGAGAATCCGCCATGACTCTTCACCGCTGTCTGTGGCTCGCTGCAACGCTCACCCTCTTGGCATCTCTCGCCCACGCACAAGATGCCAGCCCCGCCGAACTCCGCCGCGAGATCGAAGCACTCCGAGCCCAGATCGACCTCCTCACCGAGGAACGCGAGGAAATCCTCGCCAACTCCCGACGCCTCCAGGACGAAACCAATCACCTCCGCGACGCCCTCGCCATCAGCCAGGCACTCGTCACCTCCCTCACCGAGCAACTCAACGAAGCCCGCCGCACCGCCAGACCCGTCGAAGAATCACCCCCACCAGCCCAAACCCCCGCCCAATCTCCCGACCAATCAACCCCCCAGCCCCCGCAGGCCCAAACTCCCATTCAGCCCCTCAGTTCCCCCGAATCCATGCGCCTCGCACTCGAACGCAGCCACCGCGAAACCTTCCCCGCTCTCGACCTCTCCAGCCAAGCCGCAACCCTCGAATACCGCCGAAAACTCGACCAGTGGATCACCTCCGTCAAACGCTCCATGCGAGGCCAGACCCGCTGGCGCATCATCGTCAGCGACGTCGCCCCCAAACCCACCGACCGCACCCTCTCCGCCCGCATCCAGGTCGTCCAGTCCGACTCGCTCATCCCCATCGGCCCATCCTTCATCACCACCATCCCATCGCGCCTGGCCACCCGCTTCACCCCCGGCAACCCATCCGAACTCTGGGAACTCACCCTCGCCGTCGCCCCAGACCCAATCATCAACGAACGCCGCCTCGAACCCGGACCCTTCAACCACCCCGAATGGATCGGCCCCATGATCGAGTTCGGCTTCACCATGGACTGGATAGGCCTCCGCAAACTCAACCCCCAAAACCCCTCCGCCCCAACCCCCGAAGAACCAACCCCCTGACATCCGACCGCCCAAGTCGCCGCGAACACCAAGGACGCCGGATCTTTGGGCGCACCCCAACCACCCAAACTCACCCATCGCTCCCCCCGCCCAAAGGTCCGGGTACAAACGCCCAATCTCCCATGCAACCGGACGCCGGATCTTTGGGCGCACCCCAACCCCCAAACCCACCCATCGCTCCCCCGGCGGGTGGCACCGACCAAAACCATCGATCCTCAACCATGTCCCCGATCGGAACACAAAACCGCGGTCGGTGGCACAAAGAAGTCAATCCAAGTCGACGGCCGGTGCCACCTGCCAAGTTGATCCAAAAAACAGGAAGCGTCATGTCTCGCACATACAATAACAATAGCCGCTCATTTTCGAGACAAGATTTTTCTCACTTACATGGAAACATGAGGCCACATCAGCACTCACAGCAATTTGACGTTCAGGGACGCCCAATTACATCGCGCGAAGTAAAACCATTGCCTTCCAGATATGGCAATAAACCGAACAGTTAACTATGGGGGCTCAATGAGCTATTTTGTATTTGGGACTATTTTTTCAAAAGAAAGATTTCTTGGCGCTTGCGAGAGATCTGAAATAGAGCAGATCGCCATCAAATGTGGAGTATTCGTTGCCTTAGGCCGCGAAACCCCAAACAGTCAACATCTATATACAATTTTGCAAGACGCAGGACTTGCAAACAGTTCGATCGACCAATTGTTTCTAGTAACATCTTCTCCTGAACAGGATCAAACTCATGATCTTATCGATCCTTATGGATCAAATATGGCAGAGTCTGTCGGTAAAATATCAAGATTTTGTCGCAAAATCGTTTTTCTCGGACTTGGTTCACGGGTTGATTTATATATAGTAGATGGATATGATACAGAGTTTGTGGAGATGCCTTATGCCAATGGCATGTGGACTAGATCGTTTCTGGCAATGGTGCTTGAAGATGGAGATATTCCATCCGTGCATGTACGATTTGAATAACTTGTTGGTAACACACGGCGGGGGCCACCGACCAAAACCGTCGATCACCCGTGCCACCGACCGCGGCTCTGAGCGGTCGGTGTGCCTTCTCCGACTTCAACCCGAACTCCCAAAAATCTCCCCCCATCCCCCACCCGCGCGCAAGTTCTCGACCCAACCCCAAAGCCCAGGGATCCCAATCCCTGGGGGGCGGGTGCCACCGACCAAAACCGTCGATCCTCAACCATGTCCCCGATCGGAATACAAAGCCGCGGTCGGAAACACGAAGATGTCAATCCAAGTCGACGGCCGGTGCCACCTGCCGACCAAACCAAAGATGCTCCGGGCATCCAACTTCATGGGCCGTCCACCGCCCGAGAAACGCCTCACTACAATGCGACCCAAGTTCAGAGACTTGCCGGAGGCGGCACTTACAGTGCGGAACGAAGGATTGCATACCGGTCGCTGCTTCGTGCCGGCGTTCCTCCTCATATTGCCCGAAGGGCAATTGGCGAGGCTGACCAGTACTTCTATGGACTTGGTGTCAATTCGACCACCCCGACAAGAATGCGAGGGAACCGACCTCCATGCCGATAGACTCGCTCGATAGCCTGCGTCGTGCGGTTCGCCGCATCGTCAGCCTCGTTTCGGCACGCAACTATGCTGCCGTTGAAGAATTCACAGGAGGGCAGCGGCTGAGCGCAACCGACATCGAGCGTGTCGTTAACGAGTACGGGCGCACAATCGTGGATGCACCACCATGTGCCTTTGAACTCCACCCTTTTGTGCATGTACAAAACTCAGACCCGCCTGAATGGGTCATCGATTTTGACCTCTGGACGCAGGAGCAAGGGAGGTCCGATCTAACTCTAACGCTGCGTCTTTATGAGATGAAAGACGGCACTGTGAAAACCGAGATTGATGATCTGCATACCATGTAAAGGTGGGTGGCTCCGAAGTCCCGAGCCCCCCTCTACGTGCCACCTCTATGAAGGGCAGGTGGCACCAACCAAAACCGTCGATCCCCACCCCGTGCCACCGACCGCAGCTCCGCAGCCGATCTCCGATTGTCCTTCAACAACGTCATCAACATCAAATTCCCAACCATGCTCTAGACGCCGGATCTTTGGGCGCACCCCAACCCCCAAACCTACCCATCGCTCCCCCGCCCAAAGATCCGGGTCACGTTCACACAGGTTGTAACATCACACCAAAAGCGCAGCCGGGTTCTCAAGATACCCCTTCACCGTCCCCAGGTATCCCGCAGCCATCGCGCCATCGACGATCCGATGATCACTCGACATCGTCATCGACATCTCGTGCCCCACCACCAGTTCCGCCTCGCCATCCTCGTCATACTGCACGAAAGGCCTCTCGATCGCCTGCCCCACCGCCAGAATCGCCGCATTGGGCGGGTTGATAATCGCCGTGAAGTGATCCACGCCGAACATCCCCAGGTTCGAGATCGTGAACGTCGAATCGCTCATCTCCTCGATCGTCAGCCCCTTCTCGCGCGCCTTCTTGGCCAGCCTCTTCGTCTCAGCCGAAATCTGCCGAAGCCCCATCCGGTCCGCATCGCGCAGCGTCGCCACCACCAGCCCGCCCCCGCGCTCCTCAGGCAGCGCAATCGCCACCCCGACATTCACCCGCCCGTGCAGCGCGATCGCAGGCCCCTTCTCGACCCACGAACTGTTCACATACGGATGCTCATGCATCGCCAGCGCACACGCCCGCACCAGAAAATCATTGACGCTCAGCTTCACGCCCTGCGATTCCAACTGTTCATTGAGTTGCTCGCGCAGCGACAACAGCGCATCAAGCCGCGCCGACACGGTCACCTGATAATGCGGAATCGTCGTCTTGCTCTCGACCAATCGCTTGGCAATCGTCGCCCGCATGTTCGAGAGCGCCACGGTCTTGCTTTCAAGGCTCGCCCCCGCAGCCGGCATCGTCAGCCCCGCGCCGCGCCCGCTCGCGCTCGAACCGATCGCCGACTCCACATCCTTGCGCACAATCCGCCCGCTCGGCCCGCTACCCTTGAGCCTCGACAGATCCACGCCCTCATCCGCCGCGATCTTCCGCGCCAGCGGACTGGCAAACACCCGCCCGCCGTCGCTGTGATTCCCATTGCTCGACGCCCCAGCCGATGCCGCTTCCTTCTTATTTTCCTTCGGCGATTCCTTCGCTGTCGGCTTGTCATTGGGCGCCAATTTCGTCGCTGTGCTCGAAGAGCTTGACTCCTTCGCGCCGCCGCCTTGCGCCGACATGCTCTCCTTCTTCGCGCTGCCTGCAGCCTTGGCCACATCCTCGCCCTTCTCGGCCAGCACCGCAATCACCGAACCCACAGCCGCAGCCTCTCCTTCAGCCACCGCCAGCCGCGCAACCGTGCCGTCATCAAACGACTCGAGCTCCATCGTCGCCTTGTCGGTCTCGATGTCAGCAATCACCGAGCCCGATGTGACAGCATCGCCTTCCTTGACGTGCCACTTGATGATCGTCCCGCGCTCCATGGTGTCTGACAGGCGGGGCATGGTAATTTCGATCGACATGGGCTGGTTCTCCGACTAATAGGCAGTGATCAAAATCGATCAGGCGCGCACAACACTCCGGACGGCTGCGGCAATCCGCTCGGCGTTGGGCAGGTACGCTGCTTCGAGGTTCTTGGCGTATGGCGTCGGGACATCGACTGTGTTGACGCGGACGGGCTGATGGTCGAGATGGTCGAATGCTCGTTCGACGACCTGGGTGCAGACTTCGCTCGCCACGCCGCCGAAGGGCCAGGACTGATCGACGACGACGATGCGGTTGGTCTTTTTGAGACTTTCGATGATCGAGTCGATGTCGAGCGGGCGGATGGTGCGCATATCGAGGACGTCGCACTCGATGCCTTCGGCGGCGAGTTTCTCGGCGGCGTCCATGCAGAAGTGGACCGGACGGCCCCAACTGGCGAGGGTGACCGCGTCGCCTTCGCGGGCGAGGCGGGCTTGGCCGAAGGGAATGTAATATTCCTCTTCGGGGACGTGGGCCTTGTCGCCGAGCATGCGTTCGGATTCGAGGAAGAAGACGGGGTCGGGGTCGCGGATGGCGGTTTTGAGCAGGCCCTTGGCGTCGTAGGGGTTGGAGGGGATGGCCATCTTGAGGCCTGGGACGTTGGCGTAGAGGCCTTCGACGCACCAGGAGTGGGTGGAACCGAGCTGGCCTCCGGCGCCGTCGTTGCCGCGGAAGACGATGGGGCAGCCCCACTGCCCGCCGGACATGTAGAGCATCTTGGGGGCGTTGTTGAGGATGGGGTCGGCGGCGACGAGGCTGAACGACCACGACATGAACTCGACGATCGGGCGCAGGCCATACATCGCGGCACCGATCATGGCACCGGCGAAGCCGTTTTCGCTGATGGGGCTGTCGATGATGCGTTTTGGGCCGAACTCTTCGAGCATGCCCTGGCTGACTTTGTAGGCGCCGGAGTATTCGGCGACTTCTTCGCCGAGGAGGAAGACGCGGGGGTCGCGTCGCATTTCCTCACTCATGGCTTCGCGGAGGGCCTCGCGGTACTGGATGATGCGGTCGCCCTCGCGGCTGGGGAGGGGCTTGGTGAAGTCGGGCAGTTCCCACTCGCCGAGGGCGGGGTGAATTTCGGTTTCGATGAGGCGCATGGGGGGATTCCGGGGCCTGGAAAGGGCTGTTTTTGGCTGAACCTGGGCAAGGCGATCGCGCCGGTGCGGTCGCAAGGGGCATTCTAGGCGGGCAGGGGAGTGGGCTTGGGCTTGGGGTGCCTGCGGTTGTGGGGTGAGTTTGTGGGAGCGGGAGTTGGGGGGCGCTTTGGGCGGGAACGCCCGCGCTTGCGCTTGGGCCTCTTTTGGGGTGGGCGGCGCGGAGGACGGTGGAGGCGGCGCGGCGGATGGTTTCGAGGTCGCGCGGGGTGCGGGCGAACGAGCGGAGCATGGTGGTTTCGAGGGCTGAGAGGGCGACGAGTTGGAGTTCGGCGGCTCGGAGGGCGGCGCGGCGGTGGGCGAGACGCTCGATGCGGTCGAGATGCTGCTGAATATCAGGTTGCTCGATCCATTCGGCGAGATCGGAAACTTTCATGTTGGCCTGGTGCGCGATCTCGGGGAGGGTGAGTGCGGGATCGAAGATAAGATTGATGAGGGTGCGGTCGGATGCGGAGAGTGTGGGCGGAGCGCCCAGGGATTGGGATCCCTGGGCGTTGGGGAGGGTGGTTGGAGAACCCAGGGATTGGGATCCCTGGGCGTTGGGGTTGGGCAAGTTGGTGTTGAGCATCATGGATGTTCATGATGGGCCTTGGGCGACGGATTGCAAGGGGTTTTGGAGGTTGGGTCGGGATCTTGCGCGCGCGGGTGGGGGATGGGGGGAGATTTTTGGGTTGGTGAGGTCGTGGATGTGTGAGATGGATGTGTGAGAGCCCAGGGATTTGGATCCCTGGGCTTTGAGGTATCGGAGGGATGATTGCAAACAAGGGTGGGGTGATGGGACGGGTGGAAGAAAGGCAGCACCGATCACGCAGAGCCGTGATCGGTGGCACGGGGAGGTGAAGCACGGATTGCGATCGGTGCCACGCCGCCCCGAATCACGGTAGGTGCTGCCCCGCCTATAGCTACGGTACCCCGCCTCATTCGGGGGACGGCGTCGCCCGAGGCGCTGACAGAATTTCACTCAAACGGCGCTTTACATCGTCGTCGCGAGGCTGCCCAACAAATAAATAGGTTGAACGGTTCGTCCGCTGTAACGAGCCATTTTGCACCCATTTCTTTAACAATAAGCTCGCCTGAGTTTTGGCTGAGGGAGCGTCGCCAATCGATGCCCAGGTGCGCAGATCGCAATTAGTTATAAAACCTTTATTGAACGTCCGCGCCATAGACGCGGCAAACTCAAATAACTGCTCTTCCTCCGCAGAGGACAGCCTTTTCGAATCAACACCCTCATCTAGAATCAGCTGTGCCCACCGAGATAAATAGACGCGATCGTCTTCTGCTCTGTACCAAGTCGCGCCTCTCATATCGCTAAGCAGCTCGAGAAGCAGGTCATTGTACTCCGGACCAAAGAACTCTCTCAATTCGCCAACTGGCTTGTCTCTCCAAAGTACAAGGGAAAGGCCGACGATCGCTCTTTGCTCATCTTTATAATAATCCCTAAGACGAGTGAGAAGCTTTACAAGTTTTTCATCGGCAAAGCCGCCAAAAATGGAAAGGGACCAACGATTATTCTTGCCTGCTCGGCCAATTTTCACGTTTGGCGGCAAGTGACCATATTTTATCGACTCGCGATAAATGACCCTCTTGCCTCTGCCAAGCTCTTCTACAAATTCGCAAAGTCTAAGAAATTCCACCAGCGACCTGTTATAGGTGTAGTGTTCTGAGGAAAGCCAGCGATTGGCCAAGGCGGCCGCGCCAGCCGCACATAAATTGCTAATTATAACCCTATCCTTGTAGACTTCAACGAGAATGTCGCCACCACTGTCAAAGTAATGGGCATGTGCAACCGCATTCGCAAAAGATTCGTGCAATGCTTCGTCGTTGTAAATCTTATCGGCTACTCCGAGTATTTCTTGAGTATATAGCTGAATCTCATGGCGGAAGTCCGGAAGGAGAAGTAGTCCAAGTGGTTCGCGGCTTCGATTTTCTATGGGGTCGCCGTCCTGGTTATACTTGACCACCCGAAACTTAGTTGGACCGAAGAGGATTCGGGAAACATTGGTATCAGCAATTCTCAGACTTTGGAGCGCTTGACTCGGAGTTAGGCTTGCAAGATGGTCCATATCATCGTTGTGTGAAATAAACTTCTTTAAAAATAATGACGCAACTCCATCGTTGATATCACCTGACCACGGCTGGGCGGAGTAGTCATGTAGACCGGGCATCTCTAGCGAAATGTGCATTACATCTTCCGATGTGAGCCTCTTTGTAGTCGTGCCAATCACTCTATATGCTGAATCATTCCATTTGGTTACTACGCCAGGGCAAGAAACGGAAGCAACTACAACCCATCGCCCTTTACAAGAAACGGCTTGTATAGAAGTGCATGCCTGCGGAGGATCGAGATACTGGCCGATATGACTGGCCATCCGATGCTCGGTTTCCTTTGCCCAATTATCGGACGGACCCACGACCTCGCCTGTGTCGTTAACACCGATGACGATAAAGGCGGAGTCCGACATCCGCGCATTCGCCTGGCCGCTCAGGTCCTTCCCCACATCCTGTGACCAATTTTGCTTGAGTTCCACGTTAGGATAGCGGTGCTCGACGAGTTGGCCACCATTGAGTAGTTGCATCAGTTGGGAGAAGTCGTCGACCATCGAAAATAGCTGTCCTTCTTACCCCATGTGCTTAATGATGTCATCCCCGAATTCGGAGCACTTGCGGAGGGTGGCGCCGGGCATGAGGCGTTCGAAGTCGTAGGTTACGGTTTTGGCGGTGATGGCGCCTTCGATGCCTTTGATGATGAGGTCTGCGGCCTGGGTCCAGCCGAGGAAGCGGAGCATCATTTCGCCTGAGAGGATGACGGAGCCGGGGTTGACCTGGTCTTTGCCGGCGTATTTGGGGGCGGTGCCGTGGGTGGCTTCGAAGATGGCGTGGCCGGTGTCGTAGTTGATGTTGGCGCCGGGGGCGATGCCGATGCCTCCGACGCATGCTGCGAGGGCGTCGGAGATGTAGTCGCCGTTGAGGTTCATGGTGGCGACGACGTCGTATTCGGCGGGGCGGGTGAGGATCTGCTGGAGGAAGGCGTCGGCGATGACGTCTTTGATGATGATTTTGGATGGGTCGGCTTTGGCCTTGCCGTTGAGGGTGGGGATGTGGGTGATGGAGCGGGAAGCGGGCGGCTGGAAGCCTCCTCCCCGGAGTTGATCGGAAGTGGGTGGCTGGAAGCCTCCTCCCTGGAGTTGATCGGAAGTGGGCGGCTGGAAGCCGCCCCCCCGTTGGAAGTCGCCCCCCCGCTGGAAGCCGCCCCCTCGGAGTTGATCGTTATTCAGATCGATGACATGCCATGGGCCGCCGTCGAGTTCGGTGGCGCCGTAGTGGTCTTTGGCGACCTGATAGCCCCACTTCATGAAGGCACCTTCGGTGTACTTCATGATGTTGCCCTTGTGGACGAGGGTGACGGAGGTGCGGCCATTGGCGATGGCGTAGTCGATGGCGGCTTTGACGAGGCGCTCGGTGCCCTTCTGGCTGATGGGTTTGATGCCGAAGCCGGAGGTCTTGGGGAAGCGGAATTTTTCGTAGCGGGATTCGAAGTGCTTTTTGAAGAGTTTGCGGAATTCTTCGCAGTCGTCGGTGCCTTGTTCGAACTCGACGCCGGCGTAGATGTCTTCGGTGTTTTCGCGGAAGATGACCATGTCGGTGAGTTCGGGGTGTTTGACGGGGGATGGGACGCCGGTGAAGTAGCGGACGGGGCGGAGGCAGGTGTAGAGGTCGAGGATCTGTCGGAGTGCGACGTTGAGGGAGCGGATGCCGCCGCCGGTGGGTGTGGTGAGTGGGCCTTTGATGCCGACGAGGAAGGTGCGGAAGTCTTCGAGGGTTTGCTCGGGGAGCCATTGGCCGGTTTTGTTGAATGCTTTTTCGCCGGCGAGGGTTTCGTGCCAGGTGATTTTTCGTTCGCCGTGGTAGGCTTTTGCGACGGCTGCGTCGAAGACTTTGACGGATGCGTTCCAGATGTCGGGCCCGGTGCCGTCGCCCTCGATGAAGGGGATGATGGGGTGGTTGGGGACGTGGAGGCCGGTGTCGGAGTTGGTGATTGGGGAGGCGGCTGCGGTGGTCATGTCTCGTGCTCTCCTTGGCAGGTTGTTTGTGGAGAGGATGATAGCGGGCGGGCGGGGTGAATTGCAGGGTTGTGGTGTGGGGCGGGGGGTGTTTGCGGGTTTTGATTGGGGTTGGATGCTGAGGAGTGAAAGTTGGGGAGATCGGAACCTTGGGGGAGTGATCCACGAATCGTCCAGAGCCTGTTCGCTTGGCGGGTCAGAATGTCGTAGACTGTGGACTGTGCCGGGCGCGTGTGGACCCTTTGCGGGGTTTGGGTGAAGCGGGCTTCTGGCCGATTGGATGAAGAGTGCCGCGGTGATGCGGCGTGTTCGGCGGACGCTGTCAGAAGATGGGGCAGAACATGAACGGAATCAATGGAGTGAATCGCATGAAGACGACGGTGCTGATGGCGATTGCCGGCGCGGCGATTGGGTTGTGCGGGGTTGCGCATGGGCAGCAGGCTGGGCGCGTCGGGGGTGGCGTTGCTCCGGCGGAGGCTGTGAGGCTTGATGTGCCGCTGAACAAGGTGCGTGATTCATATCTGGTTTCGCGGGCTGATGGTGCTTCGAGTGTTGCGACGAAGGTTTTTGATGCTGCTCCGGGGATTGAGATTCCGGGGTTTGTGCTGTACAACCAGGTGGTGGTGCGGGCCGGGAGTGCGGACGAGGTGCGCAAGGCATTGGCGTCGAGGCCGGGCAGCGTTGCGACGGGTGCGACGGCGGTCGTGAGTGCGCTGGAGTTGCCGGGGTGGTTCCTGATTGACACTGGGACTGTGCGGCAGGCGGTGGAGATTGCGACGCATCTGCAGGGGCAGTTCGACTCGGTGACGGTGGAGCACAGGGCGCCGGCGGTGAACATGAACATTCCGTTCAACGATCCGCTGCTTGGTGACCAGTGGCACCTGTTCAACGATGTGAATGTTGGCCATGACCTTGGTGTTGCGTCGGTGTATGGGATGGGGATTACGGGTCGCGGCGTGACGGTGGGCGTGATCGAGGCGGGAGAGGACAACTTCCTGATCGATCACCCGGACCTTGCGGGGAACTTCAACGCGGCGCGGTCGATGGGGATGACGCTGTTCCCGGTGGATCAATCGCACGGGACTGCTGTTGCGGGGCTGATCGCGGCGGTTGCGAACAACGGCGAAGGCGGCGCGGGAGTTGCGCACGGCGCGACATTGGCAGCGATTCGCAATGGGAGCACGCTTCAGACGATGCAGGCGTTCAACTGGCAATCGCCGACGATTGCGATCAAGAATAATTCGTGGGGTTTTTCGAATTTTCCTGCTCCGCTGATCATGCACTTTACGAGCCCGGACTATGTGATGGACGCGATCGAACGCGCGGGGAAGTTTGGGCGTGGCGGGAAGGGATCGATCATCGTGTGGTCGTCGGGCAATGAAGGGCAGTATCTGAGCTTCTTTGGCGCGCGGTCGGACTACACACAGATGACGGCGTCGCGCTGGCCGATTGTGGTAGGTGCGGTGGGCGAGGATAACAATCTGGCGTCGTACAGCAATGCGGGTTCGAGCGTGTTTGTTTCGGCGTATTCGGCTGGCGATGCGGGCCGGGGGATGACGACGACCAATGCGCCGAGTTTCCTGAATCCGGGCCTGTATACGGATATGTTCGGCGGGACGAGCGCGGCGGCGCCGGTGGCATCGGGCGTGATTGCACTGATGCTTGAAGCGAACTCGGGATTGACGCTTCGGGATGTGAAGCACATTCTTGCGGACACGAGCCTGCCGGTGAATTTCGCGAACGATGGAGTGTATTTTTTCACTCCGGCATCCCCGCATCCGTTTGGGAACACGTACTGGCAGGTGAATGGCGGCTTCAAGCGTCACAGTGATGCGTATGGGTTTGGGCTGATCAATGCCGAGGCTGCGGTGAATGCGGCGATGAGTTGGGTGAGCGTGAAGAAGCCGGAGATGTTTGATACTGGGATCGTGATTGTGGGCGATTCACCGCCTGATGCGGAGTTTGTGGAGTTTCCGCCGGAGAGCGGAGAGTTCTACATCAATCATGCACTCAATGGGCCACAGAGTTCGGTGCAGAGTTTCTGCGTGCGTCCGGACGCGGTGCTTGAGGAGATTGAGGTGACGCTGACGATCGAGGGGGCCTGGACTGGCGACCTGATGATCACGCTGCAAAGCCCGTACGACACGCTTTCGACGCTGGCGGTGCCGAGGCCGGACCCTGTGGGTTCGTACACGGAGTGGACGTTTACGACGTACAAGCACTGGGGCGAATTGACGAGCGGCAACTGGACGATCACGATCACGGACTGGATTCCGGCCGAGCCGTTTGATGACAATGACGGCGAGTACACGGTGGACCTGGCGCCGTTTGGATGGGACGGGATTCCTGGGGCGGCGGAGAAGACGTGGGTGAGTTATCGCGTGCGGATGTACGGGAAGCGTGTGAGCGATGGAGAGTTCTTCCTGTGTCCGCCGCTGAATCAACGTTGTCCGGGCGATATGAATGGTGACGGGATCGTGACGGTTGAAGACCTGATGATTTTCCTTGATTTGTGGTACGCGGGCGATCCGTGGGCGGATTTGAACAATGACGGTCTGATCACGTACGCGGACTTGCAGATTTTCCTGACCAACTGGTCTCCTGGGTATTGCGATCCGGGGCCTGGGCCGGGCGGGCAGAACGGCCGTCCGATGCCTGGCGGGGGCGATGTTGGCACGCCGATCGGACCTCCCGGGTCGTAAGGTTTTCGAGAAGATGGAATGAACTCAGAGCGGCGCATGGGCGCCGCTCTTTTTATTGGAGTGCGCAGGAATTGCGCGATGAGTGTTTGCGTGGGGCGTGTGTTGAACCGGATTGCGCGGAGGGGGTCGATAGTTGTGAGATGAACACGTGTGAGATGAAATCGAGAGCTCCGACGGCTGCGGATTTTGAGACTGGGCGTGGGCTTGCGTTTGTGCTCGGTGCGTTTCGGAGCGGGACGACGCTGCTGCGGAAGATGCTTGATTCGCATTCGCGGGTGTACAGCCCGGCGGAGACGTGGTTTCTGCTGCCTCTGCTGAACATGTGGGAGGGGACTGGGGAGAGCCCGGTGTACAAGCCTGGGCAGGCGGCGGCGGCGATCAAGAGCCATTTGTCGCGGGAGCAGTTTGTTGCGTGCTGCCGTGCGTTTGCGGGGCGGTTTTATGCGGCGAACATGCCTGATGGGGCGTTGGTGTTTGTGGACAAGACTCCGCCATACCTGCCGATGGCTGGGGCGCTGCGGGTTTTGTTTCCGGAGGCGAAGTTTGTGGTGCTGGCGCGCGACCCTCGCGGGATTCTGTGGTCGCGGCATACATGGAGGCACGCAGAGGGCGCGATGCTTGAATCGCAGATCGGTGGTGTGGCGGGCGATGTGCGGCGGCTGGGGGGATTCGTGCGTGAGCAGGGCTGCTGCGTGGTGCGATATGAAGAGTTATGCACGAGCGCGGAGGACGAATTGCGGCGAGTGTGTGCGCACCTTGGGCTGGAGTTTGAGCCGGGGATGGTGGCGTATGGCGGGCGCGAGCACCACGAGGGGTATGGAGATGAGAACACGCGGAGGTTCGGACGGCCTCATGAAGGGTCGGTGCGCCGATGGGAGATACCTGAGGCGGTGGAAGCGGAGTTGATGAAGATGTGCGGGGAAGAGTCGCTGGAGTCGCTGGGGTATGGAGGCACGGTGAAGGTGTGAGGCAGAGTGGGCGCGGATCAATCTTCGGATGGGCGCGTCATGGTCATTGGATCGAGGAGGCGTGCGAGTTCGGCTTCGGGGAGAAGTTTCTGTTCGAGGGCGAGTTGACGAACGGTCTTGCCTTCGCGGTATGCCTGATAGGCGAGTGCGGCGGATTTGTCGTAGCCGATGACGGGAACGAGGCTGGTGCACATGGCGAGGCTGCCTTCGATGAGGGAAGCGCAGCGTGCCTGGTCGGGTTCGAGGCCTTCGAGCAGGTTTGAGGTGAAGACGTTTGCGGTGTTTGCGAGGAGGGAGATGGAGTCGAGGAGGTTTGCGATCATCATTGGCATTGCGACGTTGAGGTCGAGGAGTGATCCGACGCCTCCGAGGCCTCCGACCATGATTGCGGTGTCGTTGCCGATGACCTGGCAACAAGCCATGATGGCGGCTTCGCAGATGACGGGGTTGACCTTGCCGGGCATGATGGACGAGCCGGGCTGGACGGCGGGGATTTTGAGTTCTCCGATGCCGCAGCGTGGCCCGGACCCGAGCCAGCGGATGTCGTTTGCGATTTTGGTGATGCTGACGGCGATGGTGCGGAGGTTTGCGCTTGCGCCGACGATGGCGTCGCGGGTGTGTTGTGCTTCGAAGTGGTTGGTTGCTTCGCGGAAGTGAACGCCGGTGACGCGGGTGAGTTCTGCGGCGACGAGGCCTGCGAAGCGTGGGTGGGTGTTGATGCCGGTGCCGACGGCGGTGCCTCCGATTGCGAGTTCGCCGATGACGTGGAGGACGCGGTGGAGTCGTTCTTCGGCGTGTGCCATTTGTGCGGCGTAGCCTGAGAATTCCTGCCCGAGGCGGATTGGGGTTGCGTCCTGTAGGTGTGTGCGGCCGATCTTGACGATGTGATCCCACGCGGCGGCTTTGCGTTCGAGATCGTTTTTCATGCGGGTGATGGCGGGGAGGAGTTGATTCTTGATTGCGATGCCGGCGGCGAGGTTCATTGCGGTCGGGAAGGTGTCGTTGGAGGACTGACCCATGTTGACGTGATCGTTTGGGTGGACGCCGCCTGCGGTGAGGTATGCGGCGTCTTTGGAGGAGCCGATTGGTTTGTTGCGTGCGATGCAGACGAGGTTTGCG
The DNA here is from genome assembly GCA_019636795.1 of Phycisphaeraceae bacterium. Taxonomy (NCBI): domain Bacteria; kingdom Pseudomonadati; phylum Planctomycetota; class Phycisphaerae; order Phycisphaerales; family Phycisphaeraceae; species Phycisphaeraceae bacterium. The sequence continues at coordinate 669,571 of JAHBWW010000001.1, read as the reverse complement.
ATGACCTCGTTGAGGTTCATGTTGGTGCTTGTGCCGGAACCGGTCTGGAAGATGTCGATGGGGAAGTGCATTGCGAGGCCGCCATGATCGGGGAGGGCGTTGTGGATCTGATTGCATGCCTGGGCGATGGCATTTGTGCGATCAGGATCGAGTTTGCCGAGTTTTTCGTTGGCGTGTGCGCATGCGGACTTGAGGATCGCGTATGCCTGAATGAGTTGTGGCGGAACGGGGCGGCCTGAGATTGGGAAGTTGAGGACTGCGCGTTGTGTGGATGCGCCGTAGAGGACGTCGGCGGGGACGGGCATTTCGCCCATTGAGTCTTTTTCGATGCGGGTTTTTGCGGAGATTGTCACGAAACGCTCCTTTTGTACGGCTTAACTGTAGGAGGTGCGGGTGTTGGTTCGAGGGTTGTCGAGGCGATATGCTTTTGGCACAGCGGGAACCCGAGCCATGGACCAAGCGAAGAGTTGAGCACTGCTCGCTCGGTTTGAAGGCGCTGACCGTGGCGGCTGGCCCGATGGAGACCATCGAATGAGGCGTACAAGGGTGCTTGGTGTGATGGGCGTTGTGGCGTCGATGACGATGATGGCCAGTGCGCAGGAAGTGTGGTGGGACGTTCACAGCGTTTTGACGCTGACGAGGCCGAAGGAATGGAAGTTCGCTACGCGACTTGGCGTGGGGAACTTTGACGATACAAGCCCGAGTTCGGATCGTGTGTATACCGCGACAAAGTCGTTTGACGCGATGAGCGGGAATGTTTTTTTTCCGCTTGCGCCGTCGTCGAGTCATGCGCAGGTGTTTCTGGATCATCTGGATGTGAAGTTGTTCATCAACGATCAGTTGGTGGATGATGAGCCGCGGGTTTTTGTGAATCGATCGGAGGGGGTGCCTCTGCCTGGTGGGACGTTTCTGGTGGAGATGAACTTCGGCGAGATTGCGAAGGTGCGCCAGATGACGTTGCAGATGACGACGTATGGGCGGAGTTGGCGTACGGAGTATGACGAGGCGAAGGCGCGGACAATCGGGTGGCCGACGGACTGGCCAGCGGTGTGCAAGTCGACGTTTGAGCCGGAGATGTTTATCGATTATGGTCCTGATGGGCCTTATGACCTGACGCAGGTGCGCGAGAAGGTGCAGGAATGGACGGAGGGGAACCCGCAGGCGTTGGCGCCGGCGTTGACAGCCAAGTGGCTGGCGATGAAGGTTGCGCAGTCGTATAGGGTGAGCGGGCGTGGAGTGGATGGTCCGGCGGGGCCGCTAGGTGGGCTTGGGGCTGCGACGACGGCGTTTGGCGCGTTTCATGTGGAGGGTCCTGAGCGTGCGCTGCGTGAAGGGCGTGGGTCGAAGTTTGATCTGGTGACGCTGCTGGTTGCGACGTATCGGGCTGCGGGGATTCCGGCGCGTGTGGTGATCGGGTATGACTATCGCAGGCCTTTGAACAGGCCGAGGCCGGGCGATGCGGATTCGTTGCGGGCGTGGGTGGAGTTTGCGTTGTATGACGAATCGGAGGCAGATGAGAAGCGTCGGCTGGCGTGGATTCCGGTGGACATTGTGAAGTTGCAGGCGAGTTCGGCGTGGACGCAGCAGTTTGAGCGGCCGCTGAAGTATTTTGGGACGCATGATGAGCTTGATGAGGTGATACCGATTTCGTATCACTTCACGGCGCATTGGGTTCCGGGGTTTTCGTATGGATCGTTTGTGAGCGTGCTTGATCGCAGGTCGAGGAAGTTCGGGCCTTCGTTGTGGTCGTGGAACGTGATGCCGGCGATGCCTGCGATTGCGGGGCAGTTTCTGACGTTTCAGCGTGATGCGCCGATGGCGCAGTTTGTGGATGCGATGCCTGAGGGTGTGCGCAAGCAGCAGCGGCGGCCTTGAGGCGCGGGCGGAGAGTCAGGCGCGGGTGAGCCGGGCGGTGAGTGTGAGCAGGCACTTTTGTGACTTGATGATCTTGCGTTTGAATCGCAGGGCGTGGTAGGCGAGGACGAGGGGGCCCTTCATGTAGCCTGTTGGGCCTTCGGATTCGAGGAAGGCGTACTGGCATGTGCTGTAGCCGGCGCGGGTTGCGGCGGCGGTGATCTGCCGGGGCGAGTTGCACTTGTATTGAACGGGGTAGTGGTACGACTCTTCTTCGCCTCGCTTGAGGAGGCGGAGGACGAGTTCGTCGATTTTGAGCTTGTGCATGAGCGAAGCGCTGATGGTGAAGTAGTGTCCGGCGTTGGGGGTCATGAAGATGTGGACGCCTCCGGGCTTGAGGCAGCGTGCGGAGGCGGCGAGGAATTTTTCGGGCTCAGCGACGTGCTCCATGACCATGAAGCTGTAGATGACGTCGAAGTAGGATTCGGGAAGCGTTGCGGTTTCCATGAGTGCGTGCTGGAAGTGATCGAAGAGACCTTCGCGCGGGGTGACCTGATCGTCGGGCTCGATGCCCCAGAACTCGTCGATGTATGCGCGCATGGCTTCGGTGTAGACGGTCTGTCGTCCGATGCCTCGGCCGCAGCCGATGTCGAGCACGCGGACGGGGCCTGCGGATTCGCGGCGGACGCGTTCGCATTCCTTGATGACGAGGCGTGAGAAGACGCGGCGGCGGTCGGAGGTGAGGAGGAAGTTGTACTGTTGAGCGAGTTTATCGAAGGGATCGTCGTCGTAGGGTCGCTGGGGGGCGATGGTTTGAGCAAGCTGAGCCGAGAGGGTTCGGCCGGCGGGCGTGATGATGTCGCTGGTGGCGGAGGGCGAGTGGGTTGCGTTTGTCATCGAGGAAGCCTCGCTCATGGGCGGGAGGATATGGAGTCGGGGGGACTGCGACAAGGGTAATAACCGGTTTCGACGGGCAGATACCAAACAGACAGAGGGTTGCGGGGTGTTGAGAGGAGATAAGGGGCCTGTGTCCGTTCCCCATCGGCTGGGTCTTGACCAATCGTTTACAATCGGGCATCATGTCTGAACCGGCCCGGAGTTTCGGGTCGAGCATCTTTTGCTGGGAGGCTTCACACTATGGCTGTACACAAACCCGAAGACATCCGCAATCTGTGCCTTGTGGGTCAGGCGAGCAGCGGCAAGACGACACTGGCCGAGCGGCTGCTGTTCACGAAGGGCGTGATTCAGCGGATGGGGACTGTGGAGGATGGGAACACGGTCAGTGACTTTACGGAAGAGGAGAAGCACCACAAGCATTCGTTGCGGCCTTCGATGCTGCATTTTGATCATGAAGGGCACATGGTGAACATGATTGATGCGCCGGGGATGCCTGATTTTCTGGCGCATGCGATCAGTGTGTTTCCTGCGGTGGAGACGGTGTGCGTGGTGATTGATGCGGCGCGCGGGATTGACACGGTGACCCGGCGGATGATGAGCGTTGCGGCGGAGCGGAATCTGCCGCGGATGATCATCATCAACAAGATCGACGATGGAAACGCGGATATCGAGTCGCTGGTGGAGGCGCTGCGTGAGGAGTTCGGCGCGGTGTGCCTGCCGATCAATCTGCCGACGCCGGATCGGACGGATGTGGTGGGCGTGTTTGATCCTGTGGTGAAAGGTCCGACGCTGTTTTCGAGTGCGGAGGATGCGCACCAGCAGATTGTCGAGCAGATTGTGGAGATGCAGGACGAGTTGCTGAATCAGTATCTGGAGGAGGGGGACGACGCGAACCTCGACAAGTCGAAGTTGCATGACGCGTTCGAGGCGGCACTGCGCGAGGCGCACCTGATTCCGATCTGTTTTGTGTCGGCCAAGACGGGGGCTGGTGTTGATTCGCTGTTGCACATTTTTGCATCGCTGCTGCCGAATCCGCTGGAGGGAAATCCGAGGCCTTTCATGAAGCGTGATTCGGATGAGGGCGAGGAGTACGAGTTCCATGCCGAGCCGATGATCGACAGGCCGCTGATTGCCAACATTTTCAAGATCACGACGGACCCGTTTGTGGGCAAGTTGGGTGTGTTTCGGGTGCATCAGGGTTCGATCCGGGCCAAGACTGAGGTGCTGATCGGGCATAACAAGAAGGCGGTGCGGATCGGGCATCTGCTCAAGCGGCAGGGGAAGGAATCGCATGAAGTGGAGGCGATTGGTCCTGGGGATATCGGGGCTGTGAGCAAGATTGAAGAGGTGTTTTACGATGCGGTGCTGCACACGGGGCATGAGCTTGACAGTCTGCATCTTCGGCCGCTGCCGCTGCCCAAGCCGATGTTCGGGCTTGCGATCGAACTGAAGAATCACGCGGATGAATCGAAGTTTTCGGGAGCGATGGCGAAGTTGCTTGCGGAGGATCCGAGCCTGAGGATGGAACGGATCGCGGCGACGAAGCAGACGGTGCTGCGTGGGCTGGGCGAGTTGCATCTGCGCATTGTGATTGAGCGGATGAAGGAGCACTTCGGGATTGAACTGGTGACAAGCCCGCCGAAGATTGCGTACAAGGAGACGATCACTGCCAAGGCCGACGGGCATCATCGGCATAAGAAGCAGACTGGCGGAGCGGGGCAGTTTGGGGAGGTGTATTTGCGTGTGGAGCCGCTGCCGCACGATCATGAGTCGGGGTTTGAGTTTGTGAATGCGACGGTGGGCGGCTCGATCCCGAAGCAGTACATGCCTGCGATTGAGAAGGGGATTCGTTCGACGCTTTCAGACGGTGCGGTGGCGGGGTATCCGTTCACGGGTGTGCGTGTGGAGGTGTATGACGGGAAGTATCACGCGGTGGACTCGAAGGAAATCGCGTTCATTACTGCGGGTCGCAAGGCGTTCATCGATGCGGTGCACAAGGCCAAGCCGGTGCTGCTTGAACCGATCGTGACGCTGGAGGTGACGTGTCCGAGCCAATACATGGGCGATATCGCGGGCGACCTGTCGACGAAGCGTGGGCGTGTGCAGGATACGCGGGTGCTGGCGGGGGGCATGTGCTGCGTGGTGGCACAGGCGCCGCTGGGTGAGTTGCAGAACTATTCGAATGAACTCAAGAGCATCACAGGCGGCTCGGGTTCGTACACGATGGACTACTCGCACGACGAGAACACGCCGGCGCACATTCAGCAGGAAGTGATTGCTGCGTTCGCGGGGCACAAGGACGAGGACTGAGTTTGCCAGCCGATTTTTACCACGGATAGCGTGCGACCCAGTCGGGGCTTGGAAGGAAAGAGTAGTTGTCGGTGGAGTGCGGCGGTGTTTTGCCGCCGGGGTTTGGCATGCGCACGCCGACGTTGACGTGGAGATCGAGGAAGAGCATGTTGGCGATTGCGTCCTGCCCGTCGCGCCTGCCGTACCAGTTCATCTGTCGATCGGCACCGGAGTCGAAGTTGTAGATGGGGTGGGAGCCGATGACGACGGTGCGTGTGTGGTCGAAGACGTTGGGCATGCGTCCGCCCTGTGGCGGGACGAGTGTGCGAATGTCTTCGCCGAATGGGTTGGCGTCGGGGGCGTGGTCGTTGAGTGTGTATGAGCAGCCGATGAGGCGGTACATGGATTCGGTGGAGTTGAGGCCGGGAATGGGGACGCCGGTGTCGCCTGCGCCGCGGTCTGCGGGCGATTCGAATGCTGCGAGCTCGACGGTGTTGTCGGCAGAGTCGTCGGGGACCGAGAAGTCGATGACGTATGAGTTGAGCGGGCGTCGGGAGGCGCCGATTTCGTTGATGCCATAGAAGGGGAGTTGTCCTTTGGTGCCTGCGAAGAGTGCTCCGATGATTCCTTCGCCGCCGCCGGGAATGGGGCCTCGGATTTGGGGGAGTCGATCGGGGAAGTCGGAGAGGTAGAGCCCGAGGCCGATGCCGATTTGCTGGAGGCGCGAGCCGCAGGTGACGGAGAGGGCGGCCACGCGGGCTTTTGAGAGTGCGGGGAGGAGAATCGCGATAAGCAGAGCGATGATGGCGATGACGACAAGGAGCTCGATGAGCGTGAAGGCGCGGCGCATGAGCGAAGGGTAGGAGCGCGTGCGTTCAGGTGGGCGAGCCATCGACGGGGTTGGAGAAGTGTGTTTCCTGGACGGGGACGACTTCGCCGAGGACGTGCTGGAGGACGGCTGCGGGGGAACCCATCGCATCGACTTCGCGGATGATGCTGGCGGGGTAGCAATCGAGGACGGGGCGCGTCTCGCGTTCGTAGACCTCCCAGCGGCGTCGGATGACGTCTTCTTTTGCGTCGTCGTGACGGTTTTCCTTGAGTGCGCGACGCTGAAGGCGTTCGACCATTTTTTCCTTGTCGCGGCAGACAAGATGGATGATCTGGAGCACGTTGATGTGCTGCTTCATGAGTTCGGCCTGGCGGACGCTGCGTGGGATGCCGTCGAGGATCAGGAGGTCGATGTGTGGTTTGTAGAGGCTGAGGATGGTCTGGGCTTTGATGTTCTGGGCCCACATGCGGACGGTGACATCGTCGGGGACGAGTTCGCCGCGTGAGGAGAATTCGCGGAAGATGCGTCCGAGTTCGCTGGTGATATCCATGTTGCGGAAGATTTCGCCACAGGAGAGGTGGAAGAAGCCGGGGATCTGGCCGAGGATCTTGCCCTGTGTGCCCTTGCCTGCGCCGGGGGCTCCAAAGAGCAGGACGGTCTGGTAGCGGTCGGACATTGGAGAACCTCCAGAACGGCGAAATGCCGGAACCACGGTATTCGGCCAGATCGTTGCGGGCAAACCAGAAAGCGGGGATGTGGGCGCAGAGCGGGCGGCGGGTGCTATAGATTGCGTTGATTCAACACCCCCCCACCCATGCTTCACCACCTTCCAGGATTGTTTGTGCTGCTCGCTGTCGGGGGGTTGGGCTATTTTCTGCTTCTGGTGTGGGTCATTGGGTGGAAGTTATCGCATCCTCCGAGGCGGACGTATGTGTCGGCGGTGGTGCGCAACATTGCGGGGGAGCCGGGTGAACTTTCGCCGCCACTGGGGTGGAGCGAGTGGCGGCTTGGGTCGGGGGGGCTAGAGCTGCCGGTGTGGGATATCGCGGGGCTTGAGGCACGCGGGCCTGTGGTGATTCTGACGCATGGGTGGGGTGACTCGCGGATAGGGGCGCTGGCGCGGATCGGCCACATGAGCCGGTTTGCGTCGCGGCTGATTGCGTGGGATATGCCTGGGCATGGGGAGGCACCGGGGCGGTCGCGCCTGGGCCGGCGCGAGGTGGCGGATCTGGTTGCGTTGATTGATCGCGTGGGTGCGGAGGGTGTGGTGCTGTATGGGTGGTCGTTGGGGGCGGGGGTATCGATTGCTGCGGCGGTTGAGCGGCGTTCGGTGGTTGGGGTGATTGCTGAGGCTCCGTATCGGCTGCCGATGACTCCGGCCCGCAATGTGATGCGGGCGTCGGATCTGCCGTCGGGGTTGGCGCTGCGTGCGGCGATGCTCGGGCTTGGGTTTTCGCCGAAGGTTGTGGAGCGGTTTGATCGGGCGTTGATTGCGGCGCGGGTTGAGTGTCCGTTGCTTGTGCTGCATGGAGAGGATGATCGGATCTGTCCGGAGGCTGATGGGCGGGCGATTGCGGAGGCGGCGCGGTTGGGTTGTTTTGTGTCGATTGCGCAGGGGACGCACAATGGCCTGTGGGTGAGGGCGGAGTCGGTGGAGCGGTGCGTTGCGGCGGTGGCGCGGTTTGGGCCTCTGCGGTCATACGATTCGACCGATGCCGAGTGTTCCTCCCAGCCCGACGGTTGATCCTGTTGCTGCGTCGCAGCGTGCGGCGTCGTTTGCGACGCGATCGATCAAGGCCGAGTCGAAGGCGATGGCGCTGCGGCTGGCGATCTCGATGACGGATCTGACAACGCTGGAGGGGAAGGACTCGCCCGAGAAGGTGCGTTCGCTGTGTCGCAAGGCGGTGCGGCCGTTTGAGCGTGATGAGGCGGAGCTCGGTGAGCGTGTGCCGAGTGTTGCGGCGGTGTGTGTGTATCCGAATCTGGTGCCGGTTGCGCGTGAGTTGCTTGAAGGAACGAGCGTGAAGGTGGCGAGCGTGGCGACTGGATTTCCGAGCGGGCAGTATCCGCTTGAGGTGCGGCTTCGCGACACGAAGCAGGCGATTGTTGCTGGAGCTGATGAGATTGATATGGTGATCAATCGCGGGGCGTTTCTGTCGGGGCGGTACGACGAGGTTGCGGAAGAGATTGGCGAGGTGGCGGCGTTGTGCGAAGCGGAGAGCGGCCGCAATGGGCATAGGGGCGGTGTGCATCTGAAGGTGATTCTGGAGACGGGAGAGTTGGAGACGCTCGACAACGTGCGGCGTGCGAGCGACATTGCGATTGCGTGCATTCGGGATGGGGATTTCATCAAGACGAGTACGGGCAAGGTGCAGCCTGCGGCGACGATGCCGGTGTGCCTGGTGATGCTCGAGGCGATCCGCGATGAGTATCTGCGATCGGGGCGGCTGATTGGGCTGAAGCCGGCTGGAGGCATCAGGACTGCCAAGCAGGCGTGGCACTACCTGTGCATGGTGAGTGAGACGGTTGGGCCTCTGACGGCCCCCCGCGCCTGCCCGTGGCTGAGTCCGGCGTTGTTCCGGTTCGGGGCTTCGACGCTGCTGAATGATCTGCTGCGGTCGTATGTGAAACTGCGGCGGGGTTCGTATCCGGCGGATGATGAGTTCTCGGACGCGTAAAATCAGCCTTTTATGGCTTATTTGTTGATATTAGCCATTTTTGATTGATTATGGTGTATCAGCCTATTTTGGACGATATACTTGAATCATGCACTACGCGCTGATTGCTGACCTGATTGATTCGCGCCTGGTCAAGAACCGTGCTGCGCTTGCGGAGCGGCTGGGGCAGGCCTTGGAAGAGCTGCGTGTGGGGTTTGCGTCGGAATGGACGGCGGCGCTGACGAGCACGAAGGGGATTGACGAACTCTCGGCGGCGTTGGTCAGGCCTGATCGGGCGTTTGAGATTGCGGTCGCGCTGAATGAACGGGTGTGGCCCCACCGGTTTCGGTGGGCGCTGGGGTGCGGTGCGATTGACATCGGGCTGGACTCGGGCGATGCGGGGGCGCTGGATGGGTCGGCGTTTCATCGTGCGGCGGATGCGCTGGCGCGGGCGAAGCGGGAGAAGATGCCGTTTGCGGTGATGGTGCCTGAGGCGCCAGAGTCGCTGGTGATGCTGACCGAAGCGGCGGCGGCGGCGCATGGGCGACTGATGCACGAATGGAGCGCGCGGCAGCGGGAGTTTGTGATCGCGGCGCGGGTGCATGAGACGCAACTGGGGGCGGCGGAGGCGCTGGGAGTTTCGGCGCAGACGATTTCGCGATCGCTGAGCCGAGCGGGTTTTGATTTGATGCAACGGATCGAGAATGCGGTACACTGCGGGCTGAGCGAGATGGGAAGCGCTGGGAGCGAAGGCGGATGATTGATTTCTGGACATTTGTGTTGCGTGCTTTGATCCTTGCAGCGGCGTATGCGCTGGCGATTGGGCTGAGCGGATATATGGTGCGCTATTTTGTGTTGCCGCCGGGTGTGAAGAGTTCGTGGCCACCGATGGATGGGCGTGAGATGCCTGCGGGTGGGTGGCCGAGGTTTGATCCGAGCGTGGTGATCGGGAAGTGCGAGAACATCATTACGCTGACGTTTGTGCTGACGGGGAACTATGCGGGGCTTGCGTTGATTTTTGCGGCCAAGTCGCTGGTGCGGACGGAGGCGATCAAGCAGAATCCTGGGTTTTTTCTGGGCGGGACGCTGGTGAATCTGGTGTGGGGTCTGGCGGTGGGGCTTGGGGCGCGCGGGCTGCTGATGCTGACGTGAAGCGTGGCTGATCGAAGTGCGGAACCCAAAAAACAACCCCAAAAAAACAACCCGCCGGCGCTCGATGTGCCGGCGGGTGAACGTGTGAGAACGAAGGTTTTGTGGGGCGCGGGTCAGGCGCCGGCTTCGATGACTTCCTTCTGAAGGTTGGTGGGCATGGGGGCGTACTTCATGAATTCCATGACGCTTGAGGCGCGACCCTGGCTGAGGCCTCGGAGGGTGGTGGTGTAGCCGAACATTTCGGAGAGGGGGACTTCGGCGGTGACGATCTTGACGGGTCCGCGGTCTTCGGAGTCGAGGATCATGCCGCGGCGGCTGGAGAGGTCGCCGGTGACGTTGCCGAGGTAGTCTTCGGGCGTTGTGATGACGACCTTCATGATGGGTTCGAGGAGGATGCTGCGGGCCTTGGAGACGGCATCGCGAAGGGCGAGGCGTCCGGCCTGTTCGAAGGCGATCTGGCTGGAGTCGACGTCGTGGTATGAGCCATCGACGAGTTCGACCTTGATGTTGATGAGGGGGTAACCGGCGGTGACGCCGCCGATGGCGGTCTGGCGAACACCGGCCTCGACTGAGGGGATGAATTCCTTGGGGATTGAGCCGCCGACGACTTTGTTGACGAAGGCGATGTTGTTCTTGAAGTTGACGCCGTCGGCCTTGGCCTGCTCTTCGGTGTAGGGCATGAGGTTGATGGTGACGTCGCCGAACTGACCGCGGCCGCCGGACTGCTTCTTGAAGAGGCCACGGACGTTGTTTGCGGTGCCGGAGATGGCTTCGCGGTATGAGACGCGGGGCTTGCCGACTTCGACGTTGACCTTCATGTCGCGGACGATCTTGTTCTTGATGATTTCGAGGTGGAGTTCGCCCATGCCGGAGATGATGGTCTGTCCGGTTTCGTCGTTGAACTCGGAGCGGAATGAAGGATCTTCGCGGCGGATGGTGACGAGCGCGTCGGAGAGTTTCTTTTTGTCGTCGGCGGTCTTGGGCTCGATGGACATGCTGATGACGGGCTCGGGGAAGGTCATGCGTTCGAGGACGATCGGGGTGTCGGAATCGCAGAGGGTGTCGCCGGTGATTGAGTCTTTGATGCCGACGAGGGCGACGATGTTTCCGGCGCTGACTTCATCGAGGGCCAAGCGATCCTTGGCGTGCATTTCGAAGATTCGGCTGGCGATTTCGCGGCGTCCGTTGACGGGGTTGAGGACGCGGGTGCCTTTTGCGAGTTTGCCGGAGTAGATGCGTGCGTAGGTGAGATCGCCATGGGTATCGGCGACGACCTTGAAGACGAGCGCGCTGAATGGTGCGGACTCGTCGTGAGGGCGGCTGAGTTTCTTCTCGGGATCCTTGGGGTCGAGCCCTTGAACGGGCGGGACTTCCTGAGGGTTTGGGAGGTAGTCGATGACGCCATCGAGGAGGCGCTGGACGCCGATGTTTCGGAGAGCGGCACCACAGAAGACGGGGTTGCACTCGCGAGCGATGGTTCCCTTGCGGAGAGCGGCGCGGAGTTCGTCGACGGTGATGGAGTTTTCGTCTTCGAGGTAACGTTCGAGGAGGTTGTCGTCGAGTTCGACGGCTTTTTCGATGAGGGTGTGTCGCCACTCGGCGGCTTTGTCGGCGTATTCGGCGGGGATTTCGCCTTCGGTGACGGTTGCGCCGTTGTCTTCTTTGGAGAAGAAGTAGGCCTTCATGGCGAGGAGGTCGATGATGCCCTGAAGTTCGTTGCCGTGTCCGATGGGGTACTGGACGGCGATGGGGTTGGCACCGAGGCGTTTGATGATGGAGAAGAAGGAGAACTCGAAGTCGGCTCCGAGTTTGTCCATTTTGTTGATGAAGCAGAGGCGGGGGACTTTGTAACGGTCGGCCTGGCGCCAGACGGTTTCGGACTGGGCTTCGACGCCTTCCTTGCCGTCGAAGACGGCGACGGCGCCGTCGAGGACGCGGAGGGAGCGTTCGACTTCGATGGTGAAGTCGACGTGTCCGGGGGTGTCGATGAGGTTGATTTTGTATTCTCTGCCGCTGCGTGTCCATGGGCAGGTGGTTGCGGCGGACTGGATGGTGATGCCGCGCTCCTGTTCTTCCTGGAGGAAGTCCATGGTGGCGGTACCCTCGTGAACTTCACCGAGTTTGTAGTTTTTGCCGGTGTAGAAGAGGATGCGTTCGGTGACGGTTGTTTTGCCTGCGTCGATGTGAGCGCAGATGCCGATGTTGCGGATGTTTGAGAGGTCGGAGGACATAGGTGATACTTCCTTGTGTGTGAATCGGGGTGGTGGAGTCGGCGGAATGCGCGGGCGAACTGGGCCGCACTGATCCTCCGAGTGGTATTCTGAACAATGGCGTGCGTGGGGAAGAACGAACCCGCATAAGCAAATCGGCATGCGGGCGGAGAAACTTCTGAATATCGGCGTGCGGGGTGATGTGCTGGCCGAGCGCCTGGTGATGGCGTCGGGGGAAGTTACTGCAAACGGATTTCTTCTTCCTCGTCCATGGTGCACACTCCGGCCGTGATCGAAGAGGCTGGTCGGCCCGACGCCACCAGTTTTGGGGGTGCTCTGCGTCGTGACGCATCGACAGCCTCTGCAGGAAATGGTAGGCGTGATGCGGCGCGGATCAAGTGTCGGGCTGGGAGAGCGAGGGCAAATGCGAGCGGATCGTCCGAGAATTCACGGGGTGTTTGCGCGGACGATGGCGGAGAGGTGGGCGTACTCGGTTGGCGTGAGTTGGCGGAGGGGGTCGAGGCGGAGTTTCTCGTGGTTTTGTAGGGCGATGCGGGCGTAATGGGCGGCTTGATCGGGGTTGCCGGCTCGCTGGTGGAGGCTGACGAGGCGGAGGGGGTAGGTGAGGCCGTGGGGGTCGAGGGTTGCGGCGCGTTCCATTGCTGCGATGGCGGGTGCAAGCCCGGAATCGGGGGTGAGATCGGAGCGATTGGCGAGGGCTTCGTGGATGCTGGAGAGGGTTGCCAGGGCTGCGGGGGAATGCGGGTTGAGGTTGACGGCTTCTTGAGCGTGGCGGATGGCTTCGGCGGCGTGCGATGGGGAACCGGCGAGGAGGGCGTATTGGAGGTTGAGGCGGGCGGCGGTTTGTCGCGTTGGGATGTGGTCGGGGCGGCCGGCGGCGTTGGTGAAGAGGGATGCGGCGGTGCGGAGATTATCGCGTCGGATGATGTCGAGCTGGTGGGCGAGTTCGAGGCTGGTTTTGGCGCGTGGGGTGCCGGCCCATGCGGCGATGTGGTCGATGGCGGCGGGGCCTTCGGGCGGGGGAGATTGGATGGCGGATTCGAGGTGGGCGAGGCGGCCGATTGGCTGGGCGGCGCGGTGGAGGGTTGCTTGCCACGGTGAGGAGAAGGTGATGCTGGAGGCGAGGCTGAAGGCGCAGGCGGGGATGAAGAGTGATGCGATGGTTGCGGAGCGGAGGCGCGAGTGTCGTGGTGTTGGGGCGGCGGGAGAGCATGCGAGGCCGAGGAAGATGGCGGCGAGAGGGGCTGAGGATGCCCAGGTTGCGGTGACTTCGATCTGAGCGTGGGCGAGGAGGACGAGTGCGGCTGCTGCGGAGGCGATGGGGAGGGCGCGCGGGTCGCGTGCGGCGATGCGGGCGATTGCGGCGGTGATGGTGAGAGCGAGGAGGAGGGCGGTGATGCGGGCGATGGCCATGGGGATGGTGATGAGTTGGGATTCGATGAGGGCTGAGGTTGCGATGGAGAGGCCGAGGAAGGCGAAGGCGGAGAGGGTGATGAGGCGGGTCTGGTCTGTTGATTGATGGGAGTCTTTGAGTGATGCGGGAGAGTGTGCGGGAGTGAGTGCGGAGTGAGCGATGGAGCGGCAGGCTGCGGCGAGGAGTGCGATCCATGCGAGGGCGAAGAGGCCGAGGGTTGCGAGGTATTCGAAGAAGATGGAGTGCGGGGATTGGACTTCTTCGGGGCTGAGGGGCGGTTTTGCGAGCATGTATGCGTCTTTGAAGCCTGCGGGCCCGACGCCTATGAGGGGATGATCGAGGAAGATTGCGGTGGCACCCTGGAGGTAGAACCATCGGAAGAGGAGTGAGAGTTCGGCGATGCGTTCGCCGATGAGGCCTCGAGCGATGATTGCGGCGAGTGCGGCGATAGGGACGAGTGCGATGAGGATGCGTGCGCGGGGGCCGAGGCGGAGGAAGATGAGGAAGGCGGGGAGTGCGAGGAGAAGTGCGCCGAGTGCGCCTTTGGAGCCTGCGAGATAGAGCGAGGCGAGGGCGCATGCGGCGGCGGCGAGCATGACCAAAGGCATGCGTCGGTCGTCGCGGAGGGCGAAGGCTCGCCATGCGAGGATGGCGAATGCGGCGAGATATGCGGCGGCGAAGGAGGCGTAGACGTTTGCGAGGCCGAACCAGCCGGTGGCTTCGGGCTGGTAGAGGCGTCGCTCGTAGTTGCGTGCCATCATGGAGTCGGGGGACCAGCCTCGTGATTCGAGGAAGGTTTCGCGCTGGAGTTCGTAGTCGGCGATTGTGTGTGGGTGTTCGATGAAGACCTGAACGACGCCTCGCGCGGTGAACATGACGAGGAGGGATGCAAGGGCTGCGAAGATGATGGTGCGTGCGGTGGATGCGCGTGGGAGATGGGCGATGGCGATTGCGGCGGCGGCGGCGGCGATCCACGGCATGCCGAGTTCGAAGTTGGTGTCGTGGCGCAGGCCATGGATGAAGATGGGGATGCTGCCGAGGACGAGGAGGGTGGTTGCGGCGAGTGGTCGGCCTGTGCGGGCGGTGGCGAGGATGAGGGCTGCGCCGAGGATGGTGAGGAAGTTGAGCACCATGATGGCTGCGGGACCGATGGCGGTGTGTGGCAACCAGAGGATGAAGGGATCGGTGCTCCAGTATGGCATGGGGTCGAAGGGGGCGATCGCGCGGATGAGTGTCGGGGCGATGACGAGTGCGATGCCGAGGGTGGTTGCTGCGGCGTGCAGGCGTGAGGCGGGTGCGTTGAGTGTGGAGGTGATCATGGGGAGGGGGATGAACGAGAGGCGGAGCCTTCGAGGAGGGCGAGGACGAGGAGGACGAGGAGGGTTTGTGAGCCGATGAGTGTGGCTTGCCAGGGCGCGAGGGTGGGAAGGGCGACGCCGCCGAGTGCGGTGACGACGGTGCAGCCATAGATGACGAGGACTGCTGATCGCGGTGAGAGGCCTCGCTGGACGAGGCGGTGGGAGAAGTGCTGGAGGTCGCCGATGAAGGGGTTCCTGCCTTGGCGAAGGCGGATGAAGACGACGGAGATGAAGTCATAGAGAGGTACGGCGAGGATGACGAGGGGGGTGAGGAAGGCGTGTGGCTGTGGGGAGATGAGGCCTTGGGGGATGTAGGTGGCGCGGACGGAGAGGAATGCAAGGAGGAAGCCGAGGACGAGTGAGCCGCCGTCGCCCATGAAGATGCGTGCGGGTGGGAAGTTGAGGCAGAGAAAGCCGAGTGCGCTGCCGAGGGTGAGTGCGAGAAGTGCTGCGACGAACCACTGTCCGGCGATGAGAGCGGATGCGAGGAGGCATGCGGCGGCGATTGCAGCGACGCCGGCGGCCAGGCCGTCCATGTTGTCGATGAAGTTGATTGCGTTGATGATGACGACGAACCAGAGGACGGTGAGTGCGATGGAGAGCCAGGAGCCTCCGACGTGGGAGTCGAACATGGTGAGCAGGCGTGTCTGTGTGAAGATGATGACAGCGGCTGCGACAGCGAGCATGACGGCGAGTTTGAGGATTGGGCCGAGGGGTTTTCGATCGTCGATGAGGCCGAGGATATGAAGGATGGTGAGGCCTGCGAGGACGGCGATGGCGACGGGGAGGCGTTCGATCATGCCTTCGAGGTGAACGCGTGTGGAGGGGGCGATTGAGGTGATGAAGTCGGGGGCAAGGGAGAGGGCGAGGATTGCGGCGGCGAGGGGGATGGCGAGGCCCAGGAAGATACCGATGCCGCCGGTGTTTGGGATGCGGCGTGGTGGGGCCTTGATCTGTCCTGGGCGTGGTGCGGAGTCGAGGGCGCCGAGGCGGGTGCTGACACGGCGTGCGAGCGCGGCGGCGGCCAGTGCGATGATGAAGGCAGGCAGGATGAGCGCGAGAACGATCGCGTGCATGAAGAGGCAGTGTATCGGGGATTGGCGAGGCGAGTGTAGGGGAAGGATCACTCGTGGCGATTGATCGGAGGGCGAGAGAGAGCGAGGAGTTGGGAGGCTTGGATGTGGGCGAGGGAGGGAACGACAAGGGAGGCGTGGGCGAGGCGTTGAGGATCTCCGACGCCGAGGACGGGCATGTTTGCGGCGTTGGCGGCGTCGACACCGGACTCGGCATCCTCGACGACAACGCACTGGGCGGGAGCGAGGGCGAGTTGGTGTGCGGCGAGGAGGAAGACCTGGGGATCGGGTTTGGAGCGTGTGATGTCGTTGCCATCGACGACGGTGTGCATGCGCGAGCGGAGTCCGACGCGATCGAGGATGAGTCGAGCGTTGCGGCTTGAGGACGCGACGGCGCATGGGACATTCATGGCGCAGAGTTGGTCGAGCAGGGCGAGGACGCCGGGGAGGATGGCTTGCGCGTCGAGAGTCTGGAGGGATTCGACGAAGCGGGTGTTTTTGCGGTGGGCGAGTTGTTCTTTTTCGGATTGGGTGAAGGAGCGTGATGCGGCGCTGAGGACGACTTCGAGGGAAGCCATGCGACTGACGCCTCGGAGTTGGTGGTTGGTGTGGCGTGAGAAGGGGATGCCGAGTTCGTCGGCGATTGATTTCCATGCGGCGTAGTGGAGTTCGTCGGTGGTGACGAGGACGCCATCGAGATCGAAGATGACTGCCGAGGCGCGGTGGAGCATGGAGAGTCTTTCAGGAGCGCCAGGTGTGGGTCTGGCCGGGGGTGAGGGTGTGCTGCTTGGCGTGAACGGTGACGCTGAGTGCGGGGCCTGCGAGGTGCTGGACGCTGAGTGCGGCGTGATCGAGATTGACCATGACGCGAGTGTTGCGCCATGCAAGCGGGAAGCGCAGGCGTGTCCAATGTTTGGGGAGGCGAGGGGTGAAGGTGAGGGATGTGGTTTCGATTGCGGTTTTGAGGCCTGCGAAACCGAGGACGATCATCTGCCAGATGGCGCCGGCGCCGGCGATGTGAATGCCTTCGGCGGCTCCGCCGTGTTCAACGTCGAGATCGAGCCGACTGCCCATGTTCCAGAAGTTCCATGCGTGGTCGGCCAGGCCGAGCCTTGAGGCGACGAGCATGTGTGCGCCTGCGGAGAGAGAAGAGTCGTGAGTGGTGCAGGGGAGGTACTCGTTCCATGCGGCGAGGACCTGGGCGTCGGTGAACTCGTGGGGAAGGAGGGCCATGAGCATGAGCACGTCGGCCTGCTTGAGGCAGCGTGTGCGGTAGAGTTTTTCCTGTGGGACCTGGGAGGCGAAGGTGCGGGAACGGTCGGGCCAGGAGGTGTCGAAGTGTGGCTGGGCCAGGAGGGGCCACTCGTCGCACTGGAGGATCAGATCGCCATCGGAGGGGATTGGGAGTTGGGTTGCGATTGAATGGAGGTGTTGAGCATCGAGGTCGGGCGGCGTGTGCTGGGCTGCGGCGGCTGCGGCCTGAGTGAGGGCGCGGCTGACGAGGCGATTGGTGAAGGCGTTGTTTGAAGAGATGGGGGTGTATTCGTCGGGGCCCATGACGCCCAGGAGATGGGGGCGGTTGTCTCCGGCGCGGAAGTCGACACGATCGAGAAAGTATCTCGCGATATCGAGGATCGTGTCTCGGGCGTGTGTGTTGAGGAAGTCGTCGTCGGCAGCAGCGAGGGCGTAATGCTGGAAGCCGAAGACAACATCGGCGGTGACGTGGATCTCGTGATCGGCGTACTGCCAGTTGGGGCAGCACTCGATGCCTTTGCAGTCGGATTCCCAAGCGAAGCGGGCGCCGGGTTGACCTTTGCGGGTTGCGTTGTGGCGCGCGCCGGGGAGCGTGCGGACGCGGAACATGACGAGGTCGCGTGCGTGCTGTGGCTGGGTGTAGAGGAAGAATGGAAGGAGGTACATCTCGGTATCCCAGAAGAAGCGTCCCCAGTAGGCTTCGCCGGCGTAGCCCTTGGCGTCGATGGCGGCGGCGTCGGTGTGAGGGTGGGTGCGGAGGAGATGAAAGATGGCGGCGCGTGCAGCCTGTTGGGCGTGGGGATCGCCTTCGATGTGGACATCGCAGGTGTTCCATGCTTCGGCCCAGGCTGCAGCGTGCTCGGCGAACAGGTCATCGAATGATGTATCGAGCGTGTCGCGGGCGGGCGCGGGATGGGGGGTGCTGCTGGCGTGGATGATGGTGAGTTTTTCGATGACAGCGGGTTGATCGGGCGCGACGTGGATGTTGGCGGTGATTGAACCGAGGCGGTCTGCTGCGCTGGCGCGCGTCGGTTGCGCTTGCGTGCGGAGCACGGAGGTGTAGTGAACGGATTGGCCGGAGTCGAGGGTGAGGTTGAGGGCGAGCGTGGTGGCGTTTGAGGGGTTGGTGGTGGTGGTCCAGTCGAGGGCGGAGAAGTGGTCGTAGCCGTTGGTGGTGACGCGGGCGTCGATGGTGGCGGCGAGTTGGAGGTCGATGGGGTGATCGGATTCGATGGAGAGGCGTTGGGCGATGAGGCCGGGGCGTGTGCGGCTGACGAAGCGTTCGAACGTGAGGCGGAGTTGGGTTTGGCCGATGTGCCAATGGGTATGGCGTGTGAGGAGAGCGTGGCGAAGGTCGAGCGTGCGGGTGTCGCGGGAAATGGCGGGCGAGCCGGGGTGGAGGGTGTTGTTGTTGCAGCAGATATCAAGGCCGAGGGGGCTGGGGAGGTTGACGAGTTGGGCGTTGAGGGTTGGGTGATCGGCGTAGACGGTGGGAACGTAGGTGCCGAGTTTGGTGACGTTGTGGCGGAACTTTTCGCTGGTGACGTTTGCGGCGCGTCGTTCGTAGAGGGTGTCCTGAGGGTGGTTGTGGATGAGTTGTTCGAGGGAGCCTCGGAGGTGGAGTGCTGGGGAGCCGAGGGTGAAGAGCCCTTCGTAGGCTTTGAAGGTTTCGGGGTTGAAGTTGGGTTGTTCGATGAGCCAGGATTGGTCGTGCATCATCGGCACGGTAGGAGGGCTGGGGCGGATCTTCATATGGCGGTGTGGTCGCGTAGGCTTGTGTGTGAAACACCCAGAGGGACATGTGTTCGAGTTCACGCCTGAGACCTTGTCGGCGTGGTGTGAGGAGAGGGGGATGCCCCGATTCCGTGCGGCGCAGATTCTGGACTGGGTGTATCGCAAGGGGGTGGTGGATCCGCGATTGATGAGCAATCTGGCGGCGCGGGAACGGGAGATTCTGGCGCAGGAGATGGTGTTTTTGTCGGGGGTGAGTGTTGCGCACCAGATGGCGACGGATGGAACGCAGAAGTTGCTGATCGAGTGGCCCGATGATGTGCGTGGGGCGATTCCGGCGGGTGATGCGGAGATCAAGCCGGAACTGCGCTTGCCGATCGTGGGCGGGGCGATGCCATATTCGGCGACTGCGCGGCAGACGGAGTGCGTGATGATTCCGGCGTTGCCGACGGAGAGCGATCCGTCGCCGAAGCGGAATACGGCGTGCATATCGAGCCAGGTGGGGTGCCCGGTGGGGTGCCGATTCTGTGCGAGCGGGCTTGGGGGGCTGGACGGGAATTTGTCGGCGGGGCGGATTGTGGAGCAGGTGTGGAGGCTGAATCGGCTGGAGGGTGTGGAGCGGATCAGCAATGTGGTGTTCATGGGAATGGGCGAGCCGCTGGCGAATTTTCGGCCGGTGGTAGCGGCGGTGCGGACGCTGGCGGCGGAGTGGGGCATGGGGATCGGTGCGCGGCGCATCACGATCTCGACGGTGGGAATGCACAAGGCGATCGAGAAGTTGGCGGCGGAGCTCGAGCTGCCGGTGACGCTGGCGCTGTCGTTGCATGCGCCGAACGACGAGTTGAGGCGTGAGTTGATTCCGTGGGCGGAGTTCACGACGATCGAGCAGTTGCTGACGGCGTGTCAGGCGTGGTTTGAGAAGACGGGGCGGGAGATCACGCTGGAGTACATTCTGCTTGGGGGGGTGAACGATCGGCCGGAGCATGCGGCAGAGCTGGCGGCGCTTGCGCGAAGTTTGCGGGCGAATGTGAATTTAATTCGGTACAACCAGGTCAAGGGGCTGGGGTATCGGCGACCGAGCACGGAGGATGTGCTGGCGTTTCAGGAGATTTTGAGGGCGAAACGTGTGAACACGCATATCCGGAGGAGCCGGGGCCGGGACATTGCGGCGGCGTGCGGGCAGTTGCGTCATGAACATGTTGCGTGAGCCATGCTGAGCGAAACGATACCATTGCTGGCGCAGATGGCGTGGATCGATGAGATACGGCCGCGCACGAATGCGTATCGGGTGCTGATGGTGATCTGTGCGGTAGTGATTGCGGTGGCGATCGTTGCCGGCAGGAGGCTTGCGGATAGGCCGGGGCAGCGAGTGCTGGAGCACGCGATCGGGTGGAGCACGATCGGGGTGCAGTTGTTTGCGTTGGTGTGGCGAAATCTGCCTGGGAATTTTGACATGCAGGAGGCGCTGCCGTTGCAGTTGTGCAGGGTGGTGGCGTGGGCGTGCGCGATTGCGATGATCACGCGGGCACGGTGGGCGCTGTCGCTGACGTTTTTCTGGGGGCTTGGGCTTTCGAGCATGGGGTTCATCACGCCGGTGGTGAGGACGGGTCCGGTGTCGGTGAGTTTCTGGCTGTTCTGGGCAGCGCATGTGCAGATCGTCGGGATTGCGCTGTATCAGATCATTGTGCATGGATATGGGCCTTGGCCTAGAGATTTGCGTTTTGCGGTGATTGCGAGCGTGGTGTATGTGGCGGTGGTGGTGCCGGTGAACCTGATGCTGAATGTCGACTATGGGTATCTGGGCGCGAGTGCGTATGACCGCACGACACTGGCGGGGCGGATGGGCGCGTTCCCGCTGCGTGCGGTGAAGATGGTGGCGATGGGGATGGTGTGGATGTTGTTGCTGTACCTGATCGCGCGCATGGTGGGCACGATCAAGGAGCGACGGACGGCGCAGGTGGCGTAGATGGCGATGCATGCGATGAGTGCTGATACTGGTCCCCCACTCTTGCCAGCGTGGGCGACTGAGTTTTCGTCGTTTGGGCTGCTGCACGCGCTGACGGCGGGAGCGTTGATCGGGGCGATGGTGGTGTCGATCGTACTGGGGCGGCGATGGCTTGGGACATGGCGCGAGCGGGCGCTGCGCGGCGTGTGGATCGGGTGGACGGTGGTGTGGCAGGCGTGGGCGGTGGTGTGGTATCTGCTGCCGGCGCAGTTTGATGTGGCGGAGAGCCTGCCGCTGCATTTGTGCGATCTTGCGGCGTGGGTTGCACCGCTGGCGCTGCTGACGCAGAAGCGGTTTTTGCGGACGCTGTTGTTCTTCTGGGGGCTTGGTCTTTCGACGCAGGCGTTTGTGACGCCGGTGCTGAGCGAGGGCGTGACGGATGTTCGGTTCTGGCTGTTCTGGATCGGGCACACGCAGATCGTGGGTTCGGCGGCGTATGACCTGCTGGTGTTGCGATATCGGCCGACGTGGCGGGATTATGTTTTGGTGACGATTGTGAATGTGGTCATCATCGGCGTGATGATTCCGCTGAATCTGTTGCTGGATGCGAACTACTGGTATGTGGGGAATCTGAAGCCGGAGCATCCGACGTTGATTGACCGGCTTGGGCCTTGGCCTTTGCGGGTGGTGTGGATGCTGTTGATCGGGCAGGGGGCGTTAGCGGTTTTGTGGGGCATCGGGGCGTGGGTGGGGCGCGAGGTGCAGGCTGCAGCGGCGGAGGAAGGTGTCGCAACGGAGATCGACGCACGTGATGGTGGGTGAAGTTTGGCAGAGTTGTGTCAGGCCATCGTCTGTGGTACGGTACTCAGTTATGAAGTTCCTGAAATTGATCAGGCCAGCAGAGCAGCGGCGTGTGGTGACGGTGCTGGTGCTGCTGGTACTGCTGGCGTCGGTCGTGAATGTGCCGTTTGCGGTGACGCGGCTGCCGGCTGAGGGTGAGCGTCCTCCGAACCAGACGTACCTTGACCGCGACCAATCGAGCAAACGTGGCTGGCCATCGAGCACGCCGCATGCGCAGCGGTGGCCGGCACCGACGGTGTGGATCCGCCATGGACACCTCGGTTATGCCGAACTCGATGTTCGCTCGCAGACGGAGGACGAAGAATCTATCTCCATGACTGTCAAGCACGCGGGCTGGCCGCTGCCGGTAGTTGAATGGAAGACCATGCGATGGGATGACTCGAACGCGCAGTGGCAAGGTGCCGAGAAGCTCCCGCGTCCGCGGTTGCTGCTTCGCGGGCTGATTGGCAATCCGTTGATCGTGGGCGTGTCGATCTGGCTTGTGTTTTTCGCGATTCCGCTGGTGGGGCGGCTGCGCGAGCGAGCCGAGCATGCTAGCCGGGATTCGGAGCGTGCAACATGAGCGCGTCGGTGCTGGTGCGGACTGGTGAGGTCCGACGGCTGGTGCTGGCGCTGGTGGTGACGATTCTGGTGCTGGCCTCGATTAACAACACGTATGCGCTGTGGCAGTTTCGCGTCCTGCGTGTGCCGCGACCGCCGATGATCGCGCATCTGGTCGATGATGCGGCGCGCGCACGCGGGTGGCCGGTGCGCTCGCCGCACGCTGAGCCGTGGCCCGAGCCCAACTATGCCTACATAGTCGGGACGTTCGGCTATCGCCATTATGATGTGCGCTTCGTGGTGGACAACTGGAGCATGCTGATGATGATTGTCAAGCGTTCCGGCTGGCCATTGCCGGTGATCGAAGAAGTGGAGGCCAGTTGGGCCGATGGAGTCCTGAGTATTGAGGGGGATGGTCAACACTTGCGGATTGGGTTCGTGCCTTTGGGTTTGATCCTCAATCCGCTGATGTTCGGCGTGCCGTTGTGGGCGCTGGTGTTTGTGTTGCCGATGATGCTCACGGTGCGGCGACGGCGCGTGCGGCTGGGTCGTGGGGACTGCGTGTGGTGCGGGTACGCGATGGGGCCGCTTGAGGTGTGTCCTGAGTGCGGACGCCCCAAGGCGACGGCGGGCGCGGCGGGCGGATAGTGTTCAAACATGGAGCCGTTCGAATCCATGTCGCTGCCTGATGAGGGAATGGCGGAAGCGTTTGCGTGGGCGGGCAAGCGTGTGCTGCTGGTGATCAACTGCGGTTCGGGCAAAGGTGCGCGGTGCGGCGAGGTGGCGGAGGCTCTGCGCGAGGCGCTTGAGCGGCGCGGGGCCGAGGTTTCGGGCGATGCGGGGGCGATGGGCGAGCAGATCGCGGCGATGCAGCGCGAGCCTGCGCTTGATGTGATCGTTGCGATTGGAGGCGACGGGACGGTGAGTGCTGCGGGCGCGGCGGCGGAGGCGAGCGGGGCGGCGCTGCTGGTGCTGGCGATGGGGACGATGAACCTGGTCGCGCGCGATCTGGATCTGCCCGAGCCTGACGCGCTCATCGAGAGCCTCGATCGCCTGTGCGTGCGGCGGATCGATACGGCCGAGGTTGGCGGGCATGTGTATCTGCATTCGGCGCTGATCGGGGTGGTGCCGACGATGGCTGAGCATCGCGAGGGTTTGCGGACTGAGCCG
This sequence comes from Phycisphaeraceae bacterium, assembly GCA_019636795.1. NCBI lineage: Bacteria > Pseudomonadati > Planctomycetota > Phycisphaerae > Phycisphaerales > Phycisphaeraceae > Phycisphaeraceae bacterium. The sequence continues at coordinate 646,316 of JAHBWW010000001.1, read as the reverse complement.
ACGGCGGGCGGGCGGCTGGCGAGTCTGGTGCGCTTCGTGCGGGCGGCGTTTGATTCGCCGGCGTTGCGGCTGAAGATCGCATCGGATCGCGGGTCGGCGCGGGTGCGGACGCGGTGCCTGGCGGTGACGTGCAACCCGATGGCGGTGGGCGGCTTTGGCGAGCATCGGCGGGCAACGCTCGAGGGCGGGGTGCTGGGCGTGTATGCCTCGCGGCACGCGGGGGCGCTGGCACCGCTCGAACTGCTCACGACGCTGGCGACGGGAACCATCGCGCGCGACGGGGGCATGGATGCAGCGTGCGCGGGCCGGCTTGAGGTGCGTGCGGCGCGCCGGTCGCTGGCGGTGTCGATCGACGGCGAGGTTCGGTCGCTGGCGGTGCCGCTGCGGTTTGCGATCAGGCCGCGGGCGCTGGTGGTGCTGGTGCCGCGCGCGGTTGGCGAGGGGGCGTAGATGCGCATCGCGCACGTGTCGGACATTCACTTCGGCGCGGCCGACGAGGATCTGATCGAAGCGGTGATCGCGGCGGTGCGCGGCATCGAGCCGGATCTGGTCGTCATCAGCGGCGATCTGACCATGGCGGCCAGAGCGCGCGAGTTTCGGCGGGCGGCGGCGTTCATCGCGGCGCTGGGGGCGCCGGTGCTCTCGACCCCGGGCAATCACGATCTGCCGGTGTTTGATCTGGTTGAGCGGTTCACGGCTCCGCTGCGGCGGTATCGGCGGCACATCGAGCCGATCACGATGAGCGCGCTAACGACCGACAAGGTGGCGATCCTGTCGCTCAACTCGGCGCGGCCTTGGGACTTATCGTGGAACTGGTCGCATGGGCGGCTGAGCCGGGCGCAGATTGCCGAAGCCGATGCGTTCTTTGCGGCGGCGAGCGCGGCGCGGTTTCGCGCGCTGGTGGTGCATCATCCGTTCTATGTGCCTGAGGATCTGCCAGGGTTTCGGGTGATCGGCAATGGCGAGGCGATGATGGCGGTGCTGGCGCGGCGGCGGGTGCACGCGGTGCTCAGCGGGCACCTGCATCAGCAGGCGATGGTGAGCCGGGAGATCGAGCTCGACGAGTATGTTGAGCAGGCCGGGGCAGGGGCGGGAGCGGGGGCGCACACGGTGATGCTGCTGCAGGTCGCAAGCGCCACGACGACGCGGCGGCGGAACCAGCCCAATGCGTTCGCGGTGCTCGAGATCGGCAGCGGGGCAGGCGGGGCGATGGATGCAGGCGCGGTGGTGCGGACCGAGTGGGTGGCTGAGGGCGACAGGTTCGTCGCGGGCGAGGGCGAGGTGGTGGTGCGGCTGGATGGGTGAACGAGGTTCCGCCCGCGCGGGTGCTGGTCCAGCGCAGGACGATGGTGCCGTTGACGGCCCGATCGGTACGCAGTAATGCCGGTCCGGATATTGGTCAGGGTGCATCGTCTTTCGTCAACCGATTGCGAAGTTCGATGATATATTTTACTCCGCCCAGTGACTGATCAGCGAAGGCCGCTTCCATCAGTTCAATATCTCGAGTTGACACACCAGATTTACTGAGCAGCATCCGAACAGAGTTTCCCGTACGATCTCGAGCATCAAATGTGTTCTTCGGCGGTTTGTAATTGAATGCGGAATCGTCTTGCCGTGGAGGAAAACCGCGGTTGAACTCCATCATCAGGTTGTTCGGATTGATGATGCGTTCTTCCATGTCCTCGGCTATGGCGATCAGCGCGAGCATATAGAGCGCCAGCCGGGTCATGTCGTACGACTCGCCAGTGCCCGACTCGGGCAGCCACTCAAGTGTCGCATCCGCTCTGGCGAACGCGTGGCTTTGCACGTACTGCTCGGCCGGGCGCGACACAGCGATACGCTGAACTTCGGTCGCCGCGCGGGCGACAATGAATGCGACATCCATGTCATCGGCAATGTCGCTAGCCATCGCGAGTAGAGATGCGCGAATGAGAAGCGCCTGCGCATCGACGACGAGCCTTTGAGAGATGTCCTCCGCTGTCGGAGTCGGCAAGTCAAATCTGGACCGCTCCTCCTGCGTCATTCTTTCGGGCAGCATCCAGAAGACATACTGGAGTTGATCGACAGAAGGTCTGCCGGGTTGTCCGGACCCCACCACTGCAACCGCGAAAAGTGCAAAGAAGCCAGAAGCACAAGGCGTGAAAGTCGACATGGCATGAACTCCCGGTCTCTCGGTCTTTCGGTCGGTTCAAATCAATCTGTAGGCCGGGTGCCGCGGTCATGGCTTTGCTTGGCCACGATCAAAAGCCCTGACCGCCCACCGCACATTCCGTGACACTGCGCAATGCCGAGTTTCGGACGCCCGGCCTTGATCCGGCCGCGATCCCGTCGCGACTAGAGCGTTGGTTCATCATGGCATCAACATGGCTTCATCATGGCCATGCAAAGCCATGGCCATGGCACCCAGCCGCCCGCATCGCTGCGCGGGGAGGGAGAATAAGGAAGAGGAGAAGAAGGAGGGCCGCGAGCGATGGCACCCGTGGTGATGTGCGGCACAGGGACGGCGGCTTGGGGGGGCGATCCGAGGGGCCAACCGGGGGGCGGCGCGGGGGGCGGCGATCGGGTAGGATGCGCTGATGAGTTCAGAGCCCCAGAAGACGACCAGCGCGACACGCATGATCGACACCCGCACCAGCCCGCGCTTTGCCGGGGTGTGTACGTTCTGCCGCTATCCGCGGCTCGAGGATGTGCTCGCGGCCGAGCCCGGCGCCCCCATCGACTGGGCCCTCTACGGCGTGCCCTATGACAGCGGCGTGACCTACCGGCCCGGGGCACGCTTCGGGCCGCGGGCGATTCGCGATGCGTCGGCGTATGTCAAGCGGTATTCGATCGAGCACGGGGTCGATGTGCCCGGCGTGCTGAGCCTGGCCGATGCGGGCGATGCGCCGGTGCGGCCGTTTCATCCTGTCGAGACGCTCGAAGGGGTCGTAGCGTGGGCGGCGGCGCTGGGCGATGCGAGCACGCGGCTGCTGGCGGTCGGCGGCGATCACTCGGTGGCCTACGCGAACATCGAGGCGACGTGGAGAAAGTTCGGCGGGGGCGCCGGGGGCGGGCTGGCGCTGGTCCACTTCGACAGCCACCTCGACACCGTCGAGAGCGTGTGGGGCGAGCGGTGGAGCCACGCCTCGCCGTTCATCCGCGCGATCGAGAGCGGGCTGATCGACCCCAAGGCGATGATCTCGATCGGGATCAAGGGGCCGCTCAACAGCGCGAGCGATCTCGAGTATGCCCGCGAGCACGGCGTGACGATCATCACGCGCGGCGAGTGGGACGCACGCGGGGCGGCGGCGCTGGCTGCGTTCGTGCGCGCGGCGGCTGATCGCCCGACGTATGTGACGTTCGACATCGACGTGGTCGATCCGGCGTTCGCGCCGGGCACGGGGACGCCGAGCATCGGAGGCTTCAGTTCGAGCCAGGTGCTCTCGATTCTGCGATCGCTGGCGGGGCTCAACATCGTCGGGGCCGATGTGGTCGAGGTGCTGCCTGATCGGGATATCGCGCAGAACACGGCGCTGCTGGCGGGGCATGTGATCTTTGAGATCCTGGCCCTTGACGCTGTGCGGCGGGCGGGGCGGGCGGGGCGGGCTGGGGGCGGCGGGGGCCGCTAGGATCGGGGCGTGTATCAATCCCTGCTGACGCGACGCTACCTGACGAGCAAGATCATGCCGCTGCTGTCGCTGGTGGCGGTGATGCTCTCGACGACGACGATCCTGGTGACGTGGTCGGTGATGGGCGGGTTTCTCGAGACGCTCAAGGAATCGGGACGGACGCTGATCGGCGATGTGGCGATCTCGTGGCCCAACGTGGGCTTTGCGCACTATGAGGATCTAATCGCGCGGCTTGAGGCGCACGAGGCGGTCGCGGCGGCGGCTCCGCTGATCGAGACGTTCGGCATGGTCAAACTGCCCGACGATCAGCTGCAGGCGGTGTCGATCCGCGGGATCGATGGGCCGAGTTTCGACCGGGTGACGGGGTTTGCGGGGACGCTGTACTGGAAGCCGATCGACAGGCCGACGCCCAAGGACCGTGAGCGGCTCGACCCGAGACTGCCCGAGAAGACCGACGCGGATTTTCTGCGGCAGGTGCAGCGCAACGGGTTGAACCTGGTCAGGCCCGAACTGGGGCTCGACGAACCGGCGGTGGTGCCGGGGATCGAACTGACGGGGCTGAATCAGCGGCAGTCCTGGGGCGGGTACATCCCGATGGCGACGACGCGGCCGCTGGCCGACGGCGGGATCGCCAGCGAGAACATCTTCATGCCGCGCAACGGGTGGCTGACGATGACGCTGCTGAGCCTGGATTCGAACGGGCGGTTTGCCAAGGCGGTGACGCGACGGTTTCCGGTGGCCAACGAGTTTCAGAGCGGGATTTTCGACGCCGACAGCCAGATCGTGCTGGTGGAGTTGAGCGCGCTGCAGTCGATGCTGAACATGGCGCGGGCCGATCGCGTGGAGCCGGCGGGACCGTTTGACACAGAGGTGGACCCGGAGACCGGAGAGGTTGTGCCGGCCAAGGCCAGGGTTGTGGGGACGGATCCGGCGCGGGTGACGAGCGTGCTGGTGCGCGGGGCGGCGGGGGTGGAGTCGGACCGGCTGGCGCAGGTGGCTGAAGGGGTGTACCGGGCCTTTGCGCTGGCGCACCGCGACGAGGTGCCCAATGGCGATGTGATTCTCATCCGGACGTGGCAGCAGAAGAACTCGACGCTGATTGCGGCGGTGGAGAAGGAGACGGCGCTGGTGCTGTTCGTGTTCGGGATCGTGTGCTTCACGAACGTGTTTCTGGTGCTGTCGATCTTCTGGTCGATGGTGAGCGAGAAGACCAAGGACATCGGGATCCTGCGGGCACTGGGCGGCTCGATGCTGGGGATTGCGTGGCTGTGGCTGCGGTACGGGCTGGTGATCGGCTCGGTGGGGGCGGCGGCGGGCGTGGCGCTGGCGGCGGTGATCGTGCACAACATCAATCCGATTCATGACTGGCTGGGCGGGGCGTTCGGGATCGTGGTGTGGGACCCGCGGGTGTACTACTTCATCGAGGTGCCCAACAAGGTGGACTGGTGGCACGCGGGGGTGGTGTTCATCGCGGGGCTGGGCACGTGCGTGCTGGGCGCGGCGATCCCGGCGATGCGCGCGGCGACGATGGACCCGGTCAAGGCGTTGCGGTTCGAATAAGGGGCGAAGCGGATGACGCTGCTGGCGGCAAGGAATGTGCACAAGACGTATCGCCTCGGGCATGTGCGGGTGCCGGTGCTTCATGGGGTGAGCCTGAATGTCTCGCGCGGCGAGTCGGTGGCGGTGCTGGGCAGTTCGGGCTCGGGCAAGAGCACGCTGCTGCACCTGCTGGGAGGCCTGGACAGGCCCGATGCCGACACGGGCAGCACGATCGAATATGACGGGAAAGCGCTGCAGGAGATGAGCGCGCGGGAACTGGATCGGTACCGGAGTAGCCAGGTGGGGTTCGTGTTTCAGTTCTATCACCTGCTGCCGGAGCTGTCGGTGATCGAGAATGTGGCGATCGGGGCGATGGTGCGGCTGGGCAAGATCGGCTATCTGCGTGAGCGCGGCGTGGTGCTTGAACGGGCCAAAGCGTTGCTCGACTCTTTCGGGCTCGAACACCGGCTCAAGCATCGGCCGCGGGAGCTTTCGGGCGGTGAGCGGCAGCGGGTTGCGATTGCGCGGGCACTGATCAACGAGCCGCAGGTGCTGCTGGCCGACGAGCCGACGGGCAATCTGGATCGCGCGACGGGGCAGGGGATTCTGGATGTGCTGACCGAACTGCGCACGTCGAGCGGGCTCACGATGGTGATGGTGACGCATGATCCGACGATCGCCGAGCGTGCCGACCGGGTGGTGCATCTGCTCGACGGCGTGGTGGTGGAACGAGCAAAGAGCGGCGCGGCGGTGTCACGGGTGTGAAGAGGCTCAGCTTGAGCGAGAGGAAGTGAAGATGCGACACTCGATTCTTGCGGCCGTGCTGATGGTGTTGATGATCGCGTGCTGCGGCTGCGGGAAGACACTGCCGGATCGGACCGGGTTTCTCTCGTCGTATGAGGGGCTGACGAAACGCAACAACCTGAGCCTGGGGATGGCCACGGGCGCTGAAGGCCTGGGGCGGTATGAGCGGTTCATGGTCGATGAGGTCGAGCTGCGGCTTGAGAACACGAGGGGCCTGCCGGAGGGAGAGGGCGAGCGTCTTGCGGCGTATCTGCGCGATCAAGTGGTCAAGGAACTGGGCGAAGACTACACGATTGTTACGGGCGCGGGCCAGGGGGTGGCGCGTGTGCGCATGGCGCTGACGCAGATCACGCGTTCGACGATGATCATGAATCTTCATCCGGGGATGAAGATCACCGGCGCGGGGCTTGGCGGAGCCGCGATCGAAGCCGAGATCGTGGACAGCCTGACGGGCGTGCGCGTGTGGGCCCTGGTGGAATCGAGAAAGGGCAACCAGATGGAGTTGGACGCGTTCGATCCCTACGACGACGCGGAGGACGCGGCCGAGATGTGGGCGGCGCTGATGCGGCTGGCGGTTGACAAGGCGCGGAATGAGGCGCGGGCGACGCTGGAGGCGCAGGCGGGCTACCAGACACCTTGATCGAGCATGGCGTCTGCGACGCGGATGAAGCCTCCGACATTGGCCCCGTGGAGATAGTTCGGGCGGGCTTTGGGGAGCTGGGGCGCGGATGCGGCGTGCTGGAGGCAGGTGTCGTGGATTGAGGCCATGATTTTGTAGAGGTGTGATTCGACGGTTGCGGAGGGCCATTGGAGGCGTCCAGCGTTTTGCGCCATTTCGAGGCCCGAGCATCCGACACCGCCTGCGTTTGAGGCCTTGCCGGGCGCGAAGAGGACACCGCCGGCGTGAAGAACCTTGATGGCGTCGGGGTGAGTTGGCATGTTGGCGCCCTCGACGACGGCGAGGGTCTTGTTTTTGACGAGCGTTTCGGCTTCGGATTTCGAGATTTCGTTCTGTGTGGCGCATGGGAAGGCGAGATCGCAGGGGATGTCCCATGGCTCGGCGTGTTCGCGGTAGGTGACGCCTTTGAAGTGGTTGGCATACTCGGCGATACGGCCTCGGCGATTGTTCTTGAGATCCTTGATCCATTCGAGGCGTTCGTGCGTGATGCCTTGTTCGTCGAAGATGACGCCGCCGGAGTCGGACATCGCGAGGACTTTGGCGCCGAGGGCGATGAGTCGCTGTGCGGCGAACTGCGCGACGTTGCCTGAGCCGGAGACGACGCAGCGTTTTCCTTCGATGGAGTGTCCTGCGCTTTCGATCATGAGTCGGCAGAACTCGACGCAGCCGTAGCCGGTGGCTTCGGTGCGGATATGGCTGCCGCCCCACGGGGTGCCCTTGCCGGTGAAGACGCCGGTGTGTGCGTTGCGAAGTCGGCGGTATTGGCCGAACATGAATCCGACTTCGCGTGCTCCGACGCCGATATCGCCAGCGGGGACATCGGTGTCTTCGCCGACGTGGCGGAAGAGTTCGAGCATGAAAGCTTCGCAGAAGCGGCGGACCTCTGCGTCGGACTTGCCCTTTGGATCGAAGTCGGAGCCGCCCTTGCCGCCGCCCATCATGAGACCGGTGAGGCTGTTCTTGAAGATCTGTTCAAAGCCGAGGAACTTGAGAATGCTTTCGTTGACTGTGGGATGGAAGCGGAGGCCTCCTTTGTATGGACCGAGGGCATTGGTGAACTGCACACGCCATCCCCGGTTGACACGGAGTCGATGCTGATCGTCTTCCCATGTGACGCGGAAGCGGATGGTGCGATCGGGCTCGGTGAGTCGTTCGAGGATGGCCGCGTCGCGATAACGCGGCGTGTCGAGGACAAGGGGCATGACGGATTCGAGCACTTCGTGAACGGCTTGAAGGAACTCGGGTTGATTTGGGTTTCGTTGTTCGAGCTGTGCAAGGAAGGTGTCGACATGCGTGGACATAAGGAACCTCGACAAAGGCGCGACGACCGCTCGACCGGGAGGGGAAGGGGATGGTCGAGAGGTCGCACGCGCAGACCAAGGGAGTGTATTCGATCGGATCAGTTGGAAAAATCGCGGAGGAAGTGAAGGATATCGAAGAAGTCGAGAATCCAGTCGCCGTTGTGGTCGGCAGCGAGGTCGCGCGCCTGCCATGCGATGACGATCGCCTGGACATCGGCGACGTCGAGAGTGCCCGAGCCATCGAAGTCGGCGCGGTGGGCGGGGGTGTGGATGAGGAGGTGCTGATTTGCGGGGATGTTGGTGTAGGTGCGGATGGAGCCATCGGGATAGCGGATGCGGAGGATGTCGATAGTGGTTGCGGTCCCGAGACCGACGTGAGCGCCGATTTCGCTTTGGGAGGCGTGTGAGAAACTGCTGGTGATATGGACGGTCTGAGTGAGTCCGCCTGCGGTGATTTGAAGGACGGTGCCGATGCCGTGCGGCGGAACAGTGGCGCGCTGTCGGGTGTCGAACTTGATGTTGATCCAGTTTGCGTTAGTGGGAGTTGGGCCTCCGGGGGTGATGAGGTGATTCTCGAAAAACGCGAGAGGCTCGCCGCAACTGAAGATGACGAGGTCCTGATCGCCGTCGTTGTCGGCGTCGAAGCGGATGAGGCCGCGGCCTTGACCGTGGTGCTCGAATCCAACTTGAAGTGCGACCTCCTGGAACTGAAGTCCGCCGAGGTTTCGAAGGAGGTATGACTGCTCGCCAAGGTACTCGCCAAGCCAGCCGTTGGTTTCGACGAGGTCGGGCCTGGTGTCGTGATCAAGGTCGACGATCAGGACGCCCCAGCCCCAGCCGCCATTCTGGACGGGCGTGCCGGGTGCGATGTTGACGAAGTCGCCATGCGGGGATGCGACCATGAGGACGTTGCCGGGGCCTTGAAGGAAGTCATACCAACTGCCGGAGACGTACCAGTCGAGGCGTCCGTCGGCGTTGATGTCGCCGATTGCCGAACCCATGCCGTTGGCACTTTCGATGCCGTTGCAGAGGTGAGTGGCAACGGTGAAGGTTCCGTTTCGATTGTTGATGTAGTACTTGCTGGTGCCGGAGTCGGCGACGAGGAGGAGTTCGGGGTATCCATCGCCATTCATATCGACGAAGCCCGGGATGAAGCCGGCGATTTGTGTGTGGTGGAGGCCTGCGACGTTGGTGACATCGGTGAAGATCCAGACGCCTTGGGCGTTGAGGCCATCGTTGCGGAAGAGTCGGTTGCCGGGTTGGCCGCGTTGGTAGGAGGCGACGAAGAGGTCGAGGTCGCCATCGAGGTCGTAGTCTCCCCATGCCGAACCGGTGCCATCGACGAGACCTGGGCGCAGGAGATGGACGCCGGCAGCGAGGGCGATATCGGTAAAGGACCAGTTTCCCTCGGCGTCTGGGCCGTTGTTACGAAGGAGTTTGTGTCGTCCTGCGATTGGGTTTCCGGGGACGGGGCCGTAGGACGTGATGTAAAGATCGACGAATCCGTCGTTGTTGAAGTCGACAGCGGAGACGCCGAAGGAATGGTGGCGGAAGTTGACGCCCCACTGCTGGGCCTGGTCGGTGAAGGTGACATGGCCTTGCTGATTGATGCCGTTGTTGATGAAGAGTGCGTCGGGGTCGCCGCCGCCGCCGAGGACGAATAGGTCGATGTAGCCATCGTTGTTGAAATCGGCTGCGACACCGCCTGCACCGAGGAACCCGTAGCGTGGGCCCTGCGTATGGGTGAAGGTGAGTCCGGCGCGAACCGTCTCGTTGGTAAAGGCGAGGGTTTGTGCGGCTGCGGGTTGTGTAAAGGCGCTACAGAGGGCGAGGATTACTGCAACAAGGCAATAGACAACCCCAGCGCCTGAGCGCGTTGAACAAGTCGACATGCGACCCTCCCTATTCAATGTTCGTCGGCGAAGTACACAACCGACCGCTGTCTACAACTTGTAGAACAACGAACCTGTCATCATGACACAACGAACTTTTTGCCCACGGTCTCGAATGAGGGTGGGTGTCCTTTCCAGATGGCGAGAACTCGCCTCAGTTCTTATACCCGAAACCGCGCACCAAAAGCAAGAGTCCACAATGACAATTTTGCGATCTGCTTGATTGTGCGAACGGAAGCCTCGCCCTGGTGGCTCATTGTGGGGTGAGCGGTGTCGGCTACGCTTGGGGAATGAGCATTCCGCCACATATGAGCCCCGATGAGTTTCGTCGACTAGGCCATTTTCTGATTGACTGGATCGCAGACTATCACGCCGGGCTGGAGGGGCGTGCGGTGCAATCGTTTGGCCCGCCGGGGACGGTGCTCGCAGCCATGCCTCAACGATTGGCAGAGGAAGCGGGTACGGGAGACACTTGGAAGGAGATGCTGGCTTTTGTTGATGGAACTGTGACCAGCAACCTCTTGCACTGGCAAAGCCCGAGGTTCTTCGGGTACTTTCCGTGCAATGCGTCCTTCCCGGGAATACTCGGGGAAATTTTGGCGGCGGGGCTGAATGTCAACGGCATGCTCTGGGCGACAAGCCCGGCCGCTACGGAAGTGGAGATGAGATGCACGGACTGGATGGCCGACCTGATCGGGCTGCCAGGAGAGTTTACTTTTGAGAACCCGGGCGCGAACGGGCAGGGTGGCGGGTGCATCGCGGGAACAGCATCGGAATCGACGTTGGTGTCGCTGCTGGCTGCGAGGGGGCGACTGCGCGAAAGAGGAAGCGATGTCCATGCGATGACGGTGTATGCGTCGAGGCATGCGCACAGTTCGATCGTCAAGGCGGCGATGATTGCAGGGCTTGCCGATGGGCCTGAGGATCGCAGGCGGGTGAGGCTGATCGAGTGCGATGATGTGCACCGGATGGACGCTGATGCGCTCGGGCGGGCGATTCGGGCAGATGTGGCGGCCGGGCTGGTGCCGGGCTGGGTGTGCGCGACGATCGGGATGACGAGTTCAGAGTCGGTCGATTCGCTCGTGGAGATTAGGCGCGTGGTGCCCGAGGAGGTGTGGCTGCATGCTGATGCTGCGTTTACTGGTGCGGCGCTGGTGTGCGAGGAGCATCGGTGGATGATTGAGGGAGTGGAACGGGCGGATTCGGTGTGTTTCAATCCGCACAAGTGGCTGCTGACGAACTTTGACTGCGATTGCTTCTGGACGCGGGATCGGGCGTCGCTGGTGAGAGCGCTGTCGGTGCTGCCGGAGTATCTGAGGAACAGTGCGACCGAAGCGGGCGCGGTAGTGGATTATCGCGACTGGCAGATTCCGCTCGGGCGCCGGTTTCGAGCGCTCAAACTGATGTTTGTGCTGCGGCACTATGGTCGCGAGGGGCTGCGGGCGCATGTGCGGGCGCACATCGCAGCGGCGGCGTGGCTGGAGCAGCAGGTGCACGCGAGTGAGTATTTTGAGATGGCGTCGCCTCGGGTGACGAGTCTGGTGTGTCTGTGCTGCGCGGAGGGCGATGATGCGACGCGCCGCGTGATGGAGGCGATCAACTCGTCGGGCAGAGCGTTTGTTTCGCACACGATGCTGCCCGACGAGTCTGGGCGGGAAAGGTTCGTGATGCGCGTCGCGATCGGAGGCACTGCGACACGGCTGGAGCATGTGAAAGAGTTATGGGCGTTGATGTGCGAGTGCGCGAGGTGAGGGCGGGAGTCATGAGACGGTGAAGCGGGCGAGTGTGCGAGCGCGGGCGGCTGCGTGGTCGACGATCGGCGGCGGGTAGTCGAGAGCGGCTGCGGCGAGGCCGAGGCTTGATGGATCGTGGATGGCGTGATCGTCGAGGTGCGCGATTTCGTGGACGTATCGGCGGATGTAGTGGCCTTGGGGGTCGAAGCGCTGGCTCTGAGTGATTGGGTTGAAGATGCGGAAGTATGGCTGGGCGTCGGTGCCGGTGGAGGCGGACCACTGCCATCCACCGTTGTTGTTGGCCAGATCGCCATCGACGAGGTGCTGCATGAAGTGTTGTTCGCCGAGGCGCCAATCGAGGCCGAGGTCTTTGGTGAGGAACATAGCGGCGATCATGCGTGCCCGGTTGTGCATCCATCCTGTGGCGAGGAGTTGGCGCATGGCAGCATCGACGATTGGGTAGCCGGTGCGGCCTGCCTTCCATGCGGCGAGGTGATCGGGGTTGTGATCCCAGTTGATGTGCTGTGTGTCGAGTCGGAATGGGAGGCCTTTGCTGACTCGAGGGAAGTTAAAAAGGACGTGGGTGTAGAACTCGCGCCAGAGGAGTTCGCTCAGCCATGTTGTCGGGCCTGGTGGGCCTTTGTCGATGTCGGGTCCAATCATGTCAAGCGCAACGGCTGCACAACGTCGGATTGAAATTGCACCGATGGCGAGATACGGCGACAAGGTGCTGGTGCCGGGTTCGGCAAGCAGGTCGCGTCTGGCGTGATAGTGAGACAGAGCGTCTTGTGCGAATCGGTCGAGCCGCGCGCGGACGTGGGCTTCGCCCTCGGGCCAGAGCGCGTCGTGAGGTTGGGCGGCGGCCAGATCGTGCGGGTTTGGCACGGGATCAGGAGTTGAAACCATTTCAGCGCGTTTTTTGGGTGTGCTGCGGAGTGTTGGCAAGCCCTCGGCGAGCAAGGTATGCGCGGCTCGCTTGAACGGCGAGTAGACGGTGTAGTGTGTGCCGGACTTGGTGCGGATCTGGCCCGGCTCGAAGAGCGTGCGATCGGTGAAGGAGTGGGCTGCGAGACCTGCGTCGAGAAACGCTTTCGAAACCAGAGCATCGCGCTGTCGCTCGTTCCATTCATACTCGCGATTGAAGAACAGGGCGTCGCACTCGGTTGATCGGGCCAGATCGAGGAGTGCCTTCGGGAGCGCGGCGAAATCGGGTTGAGTGATAATGCGCAGGGCGATGTTGCGGGTTGCGAGTTGCTCCGACAGATCGCTGACGCTGCGAAGGACGAGGCTGAGTTTGGAAGCGGACCAATGGTGCAGATCCAGCCATTGGCGCGGGGTGACGGCGAAGGCGGCGACGACGCCACGGGTGGAGCGACGTGCGGCTTCGTCCAGGGCGGTGTTGTCGTTGCAGCGCAGGTCGCTGCGGAACCAGATGAGCGAGCGCATGGGGGAATCTCCCACAGTGAAGATAGGACTTCGTTCGCGGGCGGGAGAGTGTTGGATGCCGATTGGGCTCGGGGATGTTGGCAGCAGGCTTGCTATCGTCACTGTATGAAGAAAAAGGGCGGCAAGGTAGCAACGCGGCGGGCGGATGGTTCGGTGTCGCTGCGTGTGTGCAAAGAGCCTACGGGCGAGCGCAAGGCTGTCAAGGCATCGACGATGGGGTGGCGTCGGTTCTGGGTGCTGGCGGCGGTGCATGTCGTGATGATCGGACACATCGTGCAGTGGGTTGTCACAGGAAGCACGCTGAGCCCGATTGAACCTTCAGAATCGATGCACACGCTGGAACGAGGTGCGATCAACGCCGGGTTTGTGTTTTTTTCGCTGGCGATACTTTCGACGTTGGTGTTTGGACGTTTTGTGTGTGGGTGGGGTTGCCACATTATCGCGCTTCAGGATGCGTGTCGGTGGTTGATGCTGAAGGTGGGTGTTCGTCCCAAGCCGTTCCGTTCGAGGTTGCTGATCTTCGTGCCGCTGGGACTTGCGCTGTACATGTTTGTTTGGCCGAACTTCAAGCGGTGGGTCCTGTTTCCGATGCTGGACTGGATGGATGTGGCGGCCCCGGTGTGGCTCAAGCCGGTGGCGCCGTTTGGTGGGTTCGAGACTGAGTTCATTGTGGAGGATTTCTGGGCGACGTTTGCAGCGTGGCCTGTGGCGATTCCGTTCCTGCTCGTGGTTGGATTTGCCAGTGTGTACTTTCTCGGGGCGAAGGGTTTCTGCACATATGGGTGCCCGTATGGTGGGTTCTTTGCGCCCGTGGAACAGTGGAGCCCGATGCGGATTCGAGTGACGGACGCGTGCGAAGGGTGCGGGCACTGCACCGCGGCGTGTTCTTCGAACGTGCGGGTGCACGAGGAAGTGCGCGACTATGGCATGGTGATCGACCCCGGGTGCATGAAGTGTCTGGATTGCGTGAGCGTGTGTCCGAATGACGCGCTGTATGTGGGGTTTGGGCGTCCGGCGAAGTTTGCCAAGCCTCGCGATGCGGAGGCTGCGGAGCGGTGGGAGATGGTGCGCGAGCGGCGTGGCCGCATGCTCGATGCGTCGTGGGCCGAAGAGATCGTAGTGATTGTTTCGTTTGTGATGTTGTTCTGGGCCTTCCGCGGGATGATGGGGCTTGTGCCGATGCTGATGGCGGTGGGAATCGCGGGGATTGGCGCGTTTGCGGTGTTAATGGGGCTAAAGATGCTGCGCGAGCCAAACGTGCGGATTCAGCAGGTGCAGTTGAAAATCAAGGGCAAGGTGCGGCCTGGGGGGTGGGTTTTTACGGCAATGCTTGTGGCGCTGTTGGGCGCTGGGACTTGGAGTGGGATTGTGCGGGGGCACCGGTGGCATGCGGAGATGATGCACGCATCGATTCTGGTTCCATCGGGAGCACTCTTGCAGGTGGAGTTTCAGCCGGCGGCGAGTGATGTAGCGAGAGCGCAGCGAGGGCTCCGGTCGTGGGCGAAGGCGGACGCGAGGCATGCGGGGGGGTTTGGTTGGGCGCTGACGCCTGATGACCTGGTGCAACGGGCGTTTCTGGAGTTGGTCGCGGGGGAGCGTGCGACTGCGGAGGCAACGTTGAGGCTGGTGATCGAGAAGGGCAGACCTACTGATGGGCTTGTGTTCGAGGTGGTCGGAGTGATGCTTGCGCGCGGCGCGACGGATGATGAAGTCATGAACCTGCTGGATGATGCGCTCACGCGGCACCCGTCGCTTCATGTTGTGCGGCGGGAGATTGCACAACGTGCGGCTTCGGTTGCGGGAATTGAGTCTGCGCTGGAGGTGTGGGAAACGGCGCCGACGAACGTGAAAGAAAGTCCGCGTTACTGGCTTGAACGCGCGCGGTTTCATGCGATAGTCGGGCAAGGTGAAGAAGCGCGAGACGCTCTTGATCGCGCGGACGAGCATGCAGGGAAGCACAAGGATGCGTCGTTGATTCTGGATCGGATGGAGCTGGGGATGGCGCTGGGTGTTTCGCAGGCGGAGAATCTGGAAACACTCCGGAACACGCGGGTGCGCGATGCGGCTCTTTTGCTCCGGCGTGCGACGCTGGAGTTTCAGATGCAGCAGGAAGGGGCTGCGCGTGAATCGCTGGAAGCAGCACTTGAGCACCGGACCGCGACGGCTAGTGTGCTTATGAACGGCGCTCACGGGCTGTGGCAACAGGAGCCCGAACGGGCACTTGGCTACGCGAGAGAAGCGCTGCGGCGGGTACGCCACAGCCCATACGAGACGATGCAGATGGCTGGCGGATTCCTTTCGATCGCGATGGCGAGCGGGCGGCCTGAGCTTGTGCAGGAAGCGCTCGATCACGTCCGGAGTGCTGTCGAGATGAAGCCTGATGATTCGTACCTGATGACGATGGAGGCGATCATCTTTGCGACGGCTGGGCGGCTCGACGAAGCGAGCCAAGCCATGGCACGAGCAGCAACAATTGGCGACCGCAATGCTGTGCTTGCGCAGCGAGCAGCGGAGTTGTTTGCGTATATCGGCAAGGACGCCGAGTCACAGGAATGGTCGAGACGAGCCGCAGAGCGAGCGCCTTGAGGCCGGATGTTGATCCGGGGTATCGCGTGCGATCATTACTCCGGTTCAGTGATTGAGACGAGGCCAACGTCTATGAATTGCCCGCCTCGGGTCTGGCGACAGTGAACGGCGATGACGTTGTTGGTACCATAGCGAAGCAGCGAAGCATCCACAGGCCCGAAGTCTCGGTAACTGGTGGTGTAGCCTTCGACCTTGAGCAGGAGTTTGCCATTGAGGTAGACGGTGGCGTCTTCGTCGTGGTGCATGCGCACATAGAGGTTGGGAGCTGGATCGCCTGCGGGGAGCGTGAATGTGCGACGAAGCCAGATGTCGGCGAACTTCCATTCGGTGCCTATGCGCGCTCCTGGGGTGATGTGAGTGCCGAAGCCACCGATGTCCTCGCTCCACGAGTGATCGCGGAATTCGATGGCGTACCAGCCTTGTCCGGGATCGCGTGAGGCGGTTCGCCAGGGCTGCGGGTTCTTCTCGCTTGTGGGAAGAATGGTGGTCACGATCGGCGGCGGGGCGAAGGCGAGCGCGTTGATGCGACGCATGTCTTCAGGTTCGATCTTGATGACGCGACGGTCGTAGGTCATCAGGCCATTGACTTCGCCTTCGACGTCGGTGGTCTGCGTATAGACCGCTGCAGCGAGACCTTGGCCGATGAGCGGACGCATGGCTTGGATGAGAGCTTCGTACTGAGTCTTGAGTTCATCGCGCGTGGAGTATGTGCGGTATCCCCAGTTGTCTTTCTGCTGCCAGAGGTGACCTTCGACGGGCAGTCCGAGGCCTCCGAACTCGCCGAGCACACTTGCGCGGCCGGTGGAGAGCGGCGCCATGCCGGGGCCTGGGTATACGTGAACATCGAAGAAGTCGCCGGTGCCGCGATCGGTCCAGCCGCTGGGTCCGCCGACGAGACGTGTAGGGTCAAGAGACTTGGTCCAGTTGATGATTTCATTGGTCTTGAACTGCCCCCAGCCTTCGTTGAATGGAATCCACGCGACGATCGAAGGATGGTGGGCGAGATGGTCGATGATGGATTGCCACTCGGTGCGGAATGCTGTCTCAGATTCTGGCGTACGCTCGATATCGGGGTCACTCGGACCGATGTACTTGTCGCCACTGGGCATGTCCTGCCAGACGAGGACGCCGAGCTGGTCGCACCAGAAATAGAAGCGTGCGGGCTCGACCTTGACATGCTTGCGGAGCATGTTGAACCCGAGGGCCCTGGTCATCTGCACGTCGAACTTGAGTGCTTCGTCGGTGGGTGCGGTGTAGAGGCCGTCGGGCCACCAACCCTGGTCGAGAAGTCCGAGCATGAATAGTGGCTGGCCATTGAGGTGAATGCGTTCGATGCCTTCGGCGTCTGGTTTGACCTCGACCGTGCGGAAGGCGAAGTAGCTCTGGACGCGGTCGATGATCTCGCCGGCTGGGGCATGGCGCAGTGCGACTTCGACTTCGTACAAGGCTGGGGAATCGGGGGACCACTCGTCTGGGACGCCGAGGTAGAGCGTGATGGGGCGGGTCGAGACGGTTATGCCTGAGGCCACGCCACGGCCCGAACGTCGGACGCGCGCTTCGATGACGAAATCACCATCGAGGCCGGCGATGACAGGATGGATCTTGACCGTTCCATCTTCGCTGTGAGTGACCATATCGAGTCGCTCTATGCGGGTTTCAGGAACAGCTTCGAGCCAGACGGTCTGCCAGATGCCGCTGACTGCGGTGTACCAGATGCCGTGGGGATTGAGCACCTGCTTGCCGCGTGCCTGATGGCTCGTGTCGGTCGGATCGGTGACGCGAACGATGATTTCATGGACGCCTTGGCCAGAGAGCGCGTCGGTGATGTCAAACGTGAACGGGGTGTAGCCGCCCTCGTGGGTGCCGATGAGCGTTGAGTTGATCCAGACGGTGGCCGAGTGATCGACGGCTCCAAAATGGAGCAGGAAACGAGCACCCTGTGGGATTGATGTGGCGATGAGTTCGCGGCGATACCAGAGGGCTTCGTCGGGCGCGAGCGAGCGCGTAACGCCACTGAGCGTGCTCTCCAGCGGAAATGGCACGTTGATCTTGCCTTGCCATTGGGATGGCTGCGCTGATTCGGAAGCCGGAGTGATGGCGTAGTCCCACTGACCATTGAGCGGCACCCATCGGTCGCGAACGAGACTTGGACGCGGATGTTCGGCCAGAGGAAGCGCGAAATCCGGTGTCCAGCGTGTGGCGATCGGAGCCTGAGGCTGGGCTGTGGCGACGGTCGCAGCGAGAGCAACGGTGATAAGTGTTTTGAGCATAAATGAAATATAGATGGGGATCGGGAACGGTGGCGAAAGCATGATGAGAGAAGAATCCGAATACTTCGGTCGATCGGCAGCCCAGTTTTCAAAGGAACGATTCGTGATGAGCATGGCGAGAACCATGGATTGAGTGGTCGTCCCCTGGATCTCCTTTTCTGCAAACGCATAAGGCGGTGCAGGTGATCAATGTAGCGTGCTTTGGAACCATTTCGGGCCCCAAACATTGGCGAGAGTACGGTGTTTGTGCGTTGGCCGAAGGATGAGCATGAAAAAAGATTGTGATTGGCGCGCCTCGATTGTGTTTCGGTGGCGTTTCTTCTGAAACAAGGAGGCTTTCACATGCGGAAGAGTCGTTTGGTGCTCGGGTGTGTTCTGGGGACGTTGGCTCTTAGTCCGGTCGGAACGGCGCTCTCGCAGCAGGGTTCGACAGCGCAAGCCGCCGAGGTCGAATGGGACGGCTTGGTGAATGTGACGTTTGGCGGGGGCACGCTCGCCGAGTTCGTGCGTGTAATTCAAAAGTCTGCGGACCCGGTTGCGGTGAATGTGGTCCTCCGTGGAAACGCCGGGCAGGTCGAGTTGCCGTCGGTGACGCTGCGTCGTGTCACGGTGGAGGCCGCATTCGAGGCGATTTGTTCGGACTTGGTTTTCTCACTGCATGTGGTGCACTCGGGCGGCGAACCGATCATTGTGATCGAAGAAAGGCTTCAGCCTACATCGACGCCGGCCCAGGCACAGATGCGTGCGGTCGAGATGGCCGCAGCGAGGAATGGGCAGGATCAACGCGCGTTGCTTCGGGTGTATCCGGTGCGTGAACTTGTCGAAAGCGGGACTGTGACGTATCCGACGATTCTCGATGCCTTGCGGGTGGCGCTCGAAGCCGAAGGAAGCGAGCCCAAAGCAGAGATCATGCACCACGAGGCGAGCGGGGTCTTGATTGTGCGAGGGACTCCCCAGCACGAAGTGGTCACCCGACTGGTGCTCGATGCCATTCGAACAGACCTGGTCGGAGCCAGGCACTCGCAAGAGACGCTGATGAAACAGCGGGCGAGTACGGAACAGGCTCTTCGGGCTGCGGAGATTCAGGTGCGGCGCGCTGAGATCAATGAGAACGCTGCGACCAGGCGCATGATGATGGTGCAGGATGTCCAGGAGCAGGGCTTTGCGACTGATCAGGAAATCTTCGACGCGGAGTTGAGTCTGGAGCATGCACGGCTGGCACGTCTGGAGGCAGAGGGGATGCTGCGTGCAGAGCAGGTCAAGCTCGAGCGGATTCAAAGTCAGACCCAGGAGAAAGGGCACCCGATCGGCGGCGCGGGCAATCCTTCGGTCACGACCGAGTGGGAGATTCAGTTCAAGACCCGGCATCCTGACACCATCGCGGGGTTGTTTACTGCACTGAACCAGTTTCTGGCAGCTACCGGCGGGCGCGGGACTATCGACGTGATCGAGGTTAAGCGCAGTAACGATGCTGCAGGGCGTTCGGCGACGGTACGATTCCGTGGCGACGCTGGGGCAATGAAGGTGTTTCCCGAGTTGTGCAAGCATGTACGCGAACTGGACCAGTCTGGCCAATGAACACGTGACGAACGTGGCATCCGCACACCGAGATTGCCCGGGTGAGAGCGCCGAAGATGCGCGAGCGAGAGTTCTCTCGCTCGGCGTCGCGCGCGGGGAGAGAGAGCGGGTCGGAGAGTTTTATGAAGCGTGGTTCGAATGGGTCCTTGCTGCAGCTAGCCGGGCAACGACGCGCGATGAAGCTTTTTGCCTCGATGTTGTGCAGGATGTCATGTTGCGAGTCGCAGCAAAGATGCCCGCAATGTCAACCCACGCACAACTCGAACGCTGGATGTGGCGCGTGACGTTCAACGCGGCGATGGACGCATTACGAAGCGAACAACGGCGCCGGAAGCGCGAGCAGGCGCGAGCGGGCGTGACAGCGCAAGCCGTGGAGAACGATGCGGGTGCCATTGAGGAACGATGCGATTGGCTACGCAAAGAGCTGTCACGACTGGACAGCGAGGAGCATGTGCTTGTAAGAGCACGATTCGCGGGAAATATGTCACTCAAGGAAATTGGATCGGGACTAGGACGAACGACCGGGGCTGTGCACGGGAAGTTGCGCACTGCAATCGCGCGGCTGAAAAGAAGGGCTGAGGAGACAGGACATGACGAATGACAACTCAAGACTCGATGCGAGCGAGCGCAAGATGCCCAACGCGCGACGCGCTGAGATCCGCGATGTGATGCTCGCCCGGGCGGACCGGAGGCGCCGTACGCGGCGGATCCGCGAGGCTTCGATGATGGCCGCGTGTGTTGGAGCAGCGATCGGCGTGGGATGGCTCGCGCTGCGCCCGACTGCTTCTCCGGCACCGATCGAACGCCGCCTGGCCAATGATGCCCAAGTCGAACGGCACATTGTCATGGATCCACCCGCGGAAGCAGGGCCTGCCATTGTGCGCACGAGTACGGTCGTTTCGCGCGCGATCAGCGACGATGAACTTCTTGAACTGCTGCACGAAGCGGGCGAAGAAGCAGGCTTGGCAATCATCGGAGGCGAGGTGAAACTTGTTCACTGGCACTCCCGCGATGAACGTAAAGGCGAAGCCGGTTAAACTGCCGTTGGGCGCCAAAGGCAGGCGCTAGCCAAAGATTTCTCCCAATCGCAGCAACACATCGACCCCCGCAATCGCGAGTCCGCCTGCGAGGATTGCCATGACAGCACCACGCGCGCGGCGAGCGGCACAAACTGCGGGCAACTCGCGATAGATCTGTCCGATCGAGCCTGCCAGGAACTGTTGGCGTCGAGCGATCGAGCCGTGGCGGAGCGTTGGGCGTTCGACGGGCATGCCGTGCGCCTCCGCCACGCGCGCCAGGGCCGAAGCCATGGCCAGTGCGGAATGCTGCTCAATTCTGATTGTGGATGTCGGAGTGCTCTCAGCCAGATCGAGCGCCGTGACTCTGGCGGTTGCCCATGCATCGGCTTCGCGCTCGAAACGACGGCTGGCAAACGCGAGCACGCTAACCGCCGCGACGAGTGTTGCGGCCAGCCCCGCTGCGAGCAGGGCTTTCTCGATCAAAGAATCAGGTGCTGCAAGCAGAGTGAGCCACCCAAGGGGCGTTCCGACGAGCAGGACGGTGCCGATGACTCCGGTCCCAAGCCAGAGCATGTGTCGGCAACGCATGTGCGCGAGTTCATGGGCAGCGACGGATTGGATCTCGATGGGCTCGAGCGCGTCGAGCAGGCCATCGGTCAGGACAACATAGCGCAGCGGACGGATCAGGCCGATCGCAGCACCGTTGAGCATCGCGCCGCCGGTGCGCCACACGAGAATGGCGCGAAGGCCCACGCCGCTGTCTCGTGCGAGTCGCTCGAGGTCGTCGCGCAGTGGCCCGGGTCCGAGTCGGACTGTGTCCCAAACGCTGACGAGCAACGGTGGGATCAGCGTAAAAACCAGTATCACGCCAACGATTTGCATTCCGGCGCCGACAAACGAACCTGCAGCATCGCGCGGGAGGAATCGAGCAGTCGCCTCCATCCATGCGGCAAGCAACACCAGCGGGACGAGCATGAAGAACACATTGTGCCGCGCCCAGAGCCATGTGTATCGCATGCGCTGCGGGAAGGCATGGATGGGGCGACCGAGATCCAGATTGCGAATCGTCATCGCGTCACGGATCCGACGCTCCATCGGATACACAACGAATTCGGTGGCTACCAAGGCAGCAAGAAATGGAAGGGCTGTGAGCAGTTCGTCCAGCACCACAATGTCGCCGACCCGATCACGGACGGCGGTCGTCATGCCGAATAGAACCACACCGACCAGGTGCAGCCCGAGCAGAATCCAGCGCACGCTGGTCGTGGCGAACTCGAGACGATGAAGATGGCGGATGCGACCAAAACGAGATAGGCGGCGAATTTGAAGAGCCGCAAAAGCCCAGAATGCGAGTAGCAGTGCAATTGTCGTTGCGATGAATGATGCAAAGGCGACTTGCTCGAACCCTGGTATAAGGGGCGCACCGACCTCGGGAGCAAGAATGATGGCAGCGAACGCAGCAAGCACAAAGCCATGCATGTCATGAACCCGGGCGCACGATCGTGCCCATGTCGATCACCGCGCCACCGGGCTGATAGAAGTCGACGTTGAGGCGGTCGGCATTGATGCTCGTGAACACCACGCACGAGCGACCTGATGTGGCGGCATACTCAAGGTCGGCCTGACTCGGCCCGGCGTACTCGGCATTCGCAACACGCTGCACGTGCAGGTGATAATGCAACAGGGCGCGGTCGGAAGCGAGGATCATGTCCTCGCTGGCGACAAATTCCGTATCGCTCTTGCGGTCTCGAGCACGCGGGCGAAAGAGCAACGACCGGAACGTCTCTCCCTCGCCGGCTTCGATGATGCCGCCATACTCGGTGGTGCGATCGATCCGATCGATCTCGACATACTCGAACAGGCGAGCGCGCAAGGCATCGTTGGTCAAGGCTTCATCGACCACAAGCATGGCAAGAAGATCGCCCCAGACGAGATACGACTGCCAATCGCTGAGTTTTTCCTTGCGTGGCGCGTTCATGACCATTTTTTCTGCGGAGCGCCGGTAGTGTTCCCGGCCTTCGAGGCTTGCCGAAAGTTTGGCCAAAAGTTCGCTCCGTGAGAGAGCAAGCAACCCGGGGCGATGAATACCTGCCCAGCGTACCGCTTCGATATGGCGGATTTCCAGCCCGGTGCGCTGATCGTCGCGCAGACGCCCCACCGCTGATGTCGATTCGGACCACCATTTCTGGTTCTCGGCACTGCCCGACCTCAATGACTCGACCCAGCGCAGTTCGTCACCGGTGCGAGGAATGATGCCCAGATCGTTGAAGGCACGTTCCAGAGCATCGACGGCGAGTCTCGCATCGGCTGGAACCGAAGTCGAGGATGAATGCGCGATGAGCGATCGTCGCATCTGGCCGGTGTCGTCCACGCGGCTCAGAAGATTCCAGACATCGGCGCGGGTGCGCTGATTCAGGCGAAGTTCGGCGGGCGTGTCGTCATACCCGGGTTCGAGGAAGACCTCGAAAATCGTTTGGCCGATGCTATGGCCGGGGTACAACTGTTCGAGAGCGATGCGTTCGGCACGTTCGAGGTCGGGGACTTCATCGACGGGCTTCGAATAACTGCGGACCAGAGCGCTGGTCATGTCGCGCCATTGATTCTGGCCCGCACGCGACGCAATGACCGCAACAACCGAGCGCGTGCGCTCTGTGGGCAGCATGAGGCGGGCCATGGTGCGGGCGTCCTCCTGCCCGGCCGAATCGGGGTCATCGAGAAGCATGGCGATGCAGGACACGCGCACGTCGATTGGGGTGGCGGTGGACCAGGCCAGATCCTTCATCGCGCGGCGGGTCAGGTCTCGCTCGCGTTCACCGGCGAGCATTTCGGACCACAAGATCTCGGCTGCTGCGACGCGATCGCGCACGCGCAGGTCGGGGTTGCGCATATCGAGCAGGACATCGCCCGTGGGCTTGTAGCGTTGGGATGCGCAGCCCGGGAACCAGAGAGCGGGAAGGAACAGGAGCACAACAACCAGACCATGGCGTTTCATGATCGCGTACAGTAGGGTTCGCCGCGCGGACCGGGAGCCCGATATAGTCACACTCAACCATGCCCAACGAGAGTGAACATCTGGCGGATCGGTTGCATGAACGCGTGCACCGAGTGATCGAGTTGATCAGGCCTGCGGTACAGGCCGACGGCGGCGATCTGGAATTTGTCGGCATCACCACAGGTGGGGTGGTGCAGATCCGGTTTCATGGGGCGTGCGTAGGGTGCCCGTCGAGCGAAATGACCCTGCAGCTCGGAGTGGAACGCAACGTCAGGCAGCATGTTCCCGAGATCAAGAGCGTGGAGGCGGTCCCCTGAGGGCGGAGGGGCGGGGGTGTGGTCCCCGGAAGCGGGAGAAAATCGGGCCTGGAAGTGCGGATTTTTCTCTACGAGATTGGACCGGTTTCGGTATACTGGCGGCTGGTGAGGCAGTTCATTGGGAGCGAGATATGCTCGTCATCACGCGTCGTGAAGGTGAAGAGGTTGTCATCGGTGATCCGAAGAACCCGATCGGGATCGTGCGCATTGCGTCCGTAAAGGGCGAACGTGTACGCATCGCGTTCGAGTTTCCGCGCGAGGTGGAGATCCACCGCCGCGAGATTGCCAATCAGATTCTTGACGAAGGGCTGGAGATCGGGACCGATGTGATCGGTGAGATCAAGCCAGCTGTCGCGGCGGGGGTACGGTAACGCACGCCTTTTCCCCGGTTCATACACAGAGATTCAACGAAGACGCCGATCCCCTTTTTCGGGAGATCGGCGTTTCCTGTTTTATCCATTGTTCCCAAAGCCCCACCGATCACTCAGGCTTGGGGCCTGACATGTCGTAGATCCAGGATTCGATACGACGATCGAATGTGAGAACTTCGCCGGGAGCGAAGAAGAGGCCGAGCTCGCGTACTGCCGCTTCTGTGCTATCGGACCCGTGAATGAGGTTGAAACTGTTGGAGACGCCGAAGTCGCCTCGGATGGTCCCGGCTTCGGCGTTGGATCCAAACGTGGCGCCCATCATTTTGCGACAGATCGCGATGGCGTTGTTTCCTCGAACGGCCATGACGAGGACGGGGCTGGAAGTCATGAAGGCGACGAGGCCTGGGTAAAAGGGGCGGGCTTTGTGTGCTTCGTAGTGCGTCTCGGCGAGGGTACGCGAGATCTGCATGAGTTTCATACCGACGATCTGAAGGCCTTTGTCTTCGAAGCGGCCGACGATGCGTCCCATGAGTCCCCGTTGAACGGCGTCGGGTTTGAGGATGATGAGCGTGGTTTCCATGTGCATACTCCGTGTGATGATTTGGTGGGGAGAAGCATAGACCTGCGTGGTGCTTCGATTGGTCTGTGTGCCTCGAAGGGGAACTGATGAGGGAAAAAAAGCGACGTTCCCCAGATGGAGAACGTCGCGTCGGGACAAGACGACAGAGTGCAGAGAACTGTCAAAGAGCGAATCAGCGGCGACGACGGGTGGCAACCAGACCACCAAGCCCGAGGAGGGCGAGGGAGGCCGGAGCCGGGACGACCTTGCCGGTGAAGCGCATTTCGGTGAAGGTGCCATTGCCGTCAAGGTGGTCGCCAGCGCGGAAGGTACCGCCCGAGCCGACTGCTCCGCCGTTGGCGGCGATGTCGGCCGCCATTTTGAGGCGGAACTCGACGGTGCCGGTCAGGCCGGAGAGAGCGGAGAGGTTAACGATGGTGTTGACGAAGTTGGCTCCGGGAGCCATGTTGAAGGTGCTCAGTGCGGTCGAGAAGCCGTCACCGCTGTAGTAGAGGCCCATCAAGCCGGGCCCGGTGCCTGAGGAGCGAATGCCCATCCAGAGCTCGGAGAGGTCGACCGAGTACCCGCTGTCGACGGTGAAGCCGAAAGCGAAGTAGTCGTTGGCGTCGGCGAACGACCACCCTGAGGCCGAGAGGGAGTTGGCCGCTGCGGACGGGGTGAGGCCACTGCCACGGGTGAGGTTTGCACCAGTGACGTTTGAGGCCTCGGTGCCGACGGCGCTGAACGCCTGGTTGCCGGGCTGCCCGAAGTTGACCCAACTGGTGATGACTTCGTTGCTGGCGGCAGCGCTGCCAGCGGCCGCGACGAGCGCGGCAAGAACTACGGTGATCTTCATTCTGTCTCTCCTATTCCTCGATGCACGGACGATCAATACACCTGCACAGCGCTGGTGTCTGCGGAAACAATGCTTCACCGTTGCAAGCGGCCGTCTCTCCACGACCGTGGGCCTTGCGTGGCTGGGGAAAGTGTATCGAAGACGGGAGCGTCATGCCAGCCCGAGAGAGCACAATGGCTGTATCTTGTCGGTACCTTTACAGAATTGGCAAAATGGGAAGTGTTAGAGAATCGAGACGGGGAAAGCGAGAGTCGAGCGCAAGTCCTATTGTGAGGTGACGTTGGCGCCGAACCCGATCAGTGTCCTTACTTTTTGCGCCAAGGAGGGCGAGAAGTCATGGCGACAGGGCAAAAGCGAGCCGCAGGCGCGGGTCGGACCAAAAACACCGCAGAGACGATGGCTGCCAAGCAGCGCGAGATCTCGGTGTCAGAGTTCTTCGCGAAAAACCGGCACCTGCTCGGCTTCGACAATCCGCGCAAGGCGCTCCTGACAACGGTCAAGGAAGCGGTTGACAACGCGCTCGATGCCTGTGAAGAGGCCGAGATTCTTGCTGATGTCACCGTGGTCATCGAAGATCTGCAACCCGATCGCCCTGCGTCGGCCAAGAGTTCAAAGTATCGCGTGACGGTCATTGACAACGGCCCGGGTATTGTGCGCAAGCAGGTCGAACACATCTTCGGACGGTTGCTTTATGGCTCGAAGTTTCACCGCCTGAAGATGAGTCGCGGGCAGCAAGGCATCGGGATCTCGGCGGCTGGGATGTATGGCCTGATGACCACCGGCAAGCCGATGATCATTCACACCCGGCCCAAGGCGAGTCAGGACGCGCACCACATCGAACTGGCGATGAACACGAAGACCAATCGCGCCGAAGTGACGCGCGATGACGAGACCAAGGACTTTCCGCCGCGGCGTTTGTGCGAGGTCAGTGCGGGCACGCGCGAGTTGACCGCCAGCGGCGAGTTTCTGCCCGAGTCGATCTACGCGACGGGCACAAGCGTCAGCGTCGAACTCGAAGGCCGATATCAGCGCGGGCGTGGGTCGGTCGATGAGTTTCTTGAACTGACCGCCATTGCCAACCCGCACGCGCGCATTGTGTTCGTCCCCCCGAGCAGAATTGCGAGCGCTGAGGAAAACGAAAGCCCGACACTCAAGCCCGAATCCGGCGAGTCGCGGCCGGAAACGGCACAGGCACCAACGCATCTCGAAGCACTGGCGGCGGTGAACACGACCGAACACAAGGGCGTGATTATTTATCCGCGCGGAACAACGGAACTGCCGCCCGAGACCAAGGAGATTCAGCCGCACCCGAAGGGCGTCGAACTGGGCATGCTGATCCAGATGCTCAAGGACGCTGAGCACGAGCAGAAGAACCCGACGGTCGTGAGTTTCCTGAGCGATCGGTTCAGCCGCGTCTCGCCGAGCATGGCAAGCAAGTTGTGCGATGAAGCGAAAGTGAAGGTGCGGACTCGTGTGGGCGATATCGACCACGCGCAGGCTGAGAAGTTGTTTGCAGCGATGCAGGATGCGAAACTGCCCAATCCGCCGACCGACTGCCTCGCGCCGATCGGCGTCAAGCAGTTGCTGGCGGGGATGCTCAAGGGGGTGGAGGCCGAGTTCTACACGGCGTCGAGCCGGGTGGCGACGGTGTATCGAGGCAGGCCTTTTCTGATTGAGGCGGCGATTGCGTTCGGCGGGAAGCTTCCGGGTGATGACGCAGCCCGCGTGATTCGGTTCGCCAATCGCGTGCCGCTGTTATATCAGCAGAGTGCGTGCAGCGCGTTCAAGGCGATCGTGGAGACGGGCTGGCGGAACTACAACCTCTCGCAGCCGCGAGGCAGCGCGCCGCAGGGGCCGCTGGTGATCCTGATTCATATGGCCAGCGTGTGGGTGCCGTTCACGAGCGAGAGCAAGGAAGCCATTGCCGACTACGACGAAATCCGCAAGGAGATGAAACTCGCACTGCAGGAATGCGGGCGCAAACTCGGGATCTATCTGCGGCGTCGGCAGCAGATGAAGCGCGAGGCTGAGAAACGCGACGTCTTCGAGCGGTACATCGGCGAGATCGCCAAGGCGTGTGAAGCGCTGACAGGAACCGAGGCCAAACGCGTGTACGACGCGCTGCTCGAACAGGCGCGGCGGAAGACCGAGTTTGCCGATGTGGAACTCGATGAAGAAGGCAAGGTCATCAAGGAACAGAACAACGGGCGGCTGGATGATGATGAGGGCGTGGTGATCCTGCGCGGTCAGGGGCCGGCGGGGCCGGGCGGGATGAATTCGGCTCACACGTCGGCGGCTGGCGCGGACGCCGAGCAGGACACAGCGAACTCTGCTTCAAACAAACCCGCAGCGCGCGGCCCGAAGTCTTCGCGACAAGAGACATCGCGGCCGAGCAAGCCTGCTTCGCGGGGTCGAGCATCCAAGGGTGCCAAGCAACCCCCCACTTCTGTCAGCACGCCGGAGATCAAGCCCGCGTCGCCCGCGATCAAGAACAAGGGCAAGCCCAAGCCTCGCGTGAGGCTCGGGCAGTCGCAGGAGAGCGGGCTGTTCGGCTAATTCACCCGGAGAAGTGCGTGTACTTGATGTATGTCGACGAAAGCGGTGATACGGGAACTTCGGAGGCCTCACCGACGCGGTACTTTTGCCTAACGGGTCTGGTCGTTCATGAACTGCGTTGGACAGAAACCATGCGCAGCCTTCTTCAGTTTCGACATTGGCTCAAGACAGAGTATCGAGTTTATCTCGATGACGAACTGCACGCGGGTGATATGATTAACAAGCCCCGCCGATGCCCAGCGTCGCTCCAATCGCTGCGCAAGCATGAGCGGCTGGCCATCGTCCGACATCATGCCGATCAACTGGCACGCATACCTGACATACGGCTCATCAACGTCGTGTTCGACAAGCGGCAAAGCAGAGAACTGACGGCTGACGAAGTCTTCCGCAGAGCGTGGTACGCCCTGTTTCAGCGCTTTGAGAACACTATGCTGCGCCGCAATTTTCCGGGGTCGAGCAATGAACAGGAACGCGGCATCGTGTTCACTGATCAGACTGATGCTCAAGTGCTCAAACGCCATCTTGAACACATGCGGGTTCGTAATCCTCTTTTCATCCGCAAGAACAGCGGCTCATATACCACCGTTGATGAACCGATCCGGCTGCTGATTGAGGATCCCGTCAGCCGCGACTCTAAACACTCTTACTTCATCCAAGCGGTAGATTGTGCAGCTTTTTTGTTCAAGCAACACATTGAACCGAATTCGTTCATGAAAAAACACGGCGCAAATGCCTATTTCCGAACGCGGCTCAAGCCGGTCCTGTGCCTTGCTGCTTCCAGAACAAATGATCTCGGGATCGTACACTTGTAATAAAAAAAATGGGGCCCGAAGGCCCTGGGGGATCCTACTCCCCGGACTTCCCGGGTTTCAGATCCATAATAAGTATATCGACTATCCCGGTGCTTGACCACATCATCCTGCCGAATGCCGATACAACTGACTCCCCGTCGACCGATAACACCCTATTCCACAGAGACCACACATGGCCAAGAAAGCACCCGGCAAGAAAGTTTCACCCAAGCCCGATGCCCGCATCGCCTCGCCCGCGCGGCAATCGAGTGCAAGCGCCAAGAAGCGCGATCAGGTCACGGCCAAATCGCTCCAGACGCTGGCTGACGGCGTGGTCAAGGCGTCGCTGACTGGTGTCGAGCCTTCGCTGGCGGTGCCGACGCGGGCCAAGAGCAATACGAAGTGGGACAAGAAGCGCGGCATCCTGCGCATGGGCGACGCCCGAAGCGAGCGGCAGCTGTTCAACCTTGGCATGGCGCGCAGTTTCATGCAGACGCTGCTGCACGGCCAGAGCATTCAGAGCCTCATCGAGGCCGACAAGACGCTCAGCCTCCGCGGCATGTTCTATCGCAGCCTGCACACGATTCAGGGCACGAAAGAAAAGACGTTTGACGACCAGACCGAGTCGGACGGCATCCTCGAAGACCTCGAGGTCACGCTCGGGGCACTGCGCGAGGAGCTGCACATCTTCGCCAAGAAGCGCGGCACCATGGTCGGCAATATCACCGTCATCGACAGCGGCGACGAGATCAACTGCCGCAAGATGGGCACCGGCGGCTACGCCATCCCGAGCATCTGCGAGCCGGATGTGATCCAGTTCAAGAATGTCAACGCCAAGTTCGTGCTGCACGTCGAGAAGGACACGGTGTGGCAGCGGTTCAACGAAGACCGCTTCTGGGAGACGCACAACTGCATTCTGACCGAGGGCAGCGGCCAGCCGCCGCGCGGCGTGCGGAGGCTGCTGCACCGGCTCAACAAGGAGCACGGGCTGCCGATTATCTGCCTGCTCGATTGCGACCCGTGGGGGCACTACATCTACAGCGTCATCAAGCAGGGATCGATCAGTCTGGCGTTCGAGAGCGAGCGGCTGGCGATCCCCGAAGCCAAGTTCCTGGGCATTCGCGCCAAGGACTACGAAGCGTGCGAGCTCTCAGACGATGTGCAGATCGCGCTCAACGACCGCGACACGCAGCGGGCCAGGCAGATCATGGAGTATCCGTGGTTCGCCGATCACAAGGGGTGGCAGCGCGAGATTCAGAAGATGCTCGACAACGGCTTCAAGATGGAAGTCGAATCGCTGATCACCAAGGACATCAGTTATGTGACCGAGGTCTACGTGCCCCAGCGACTCAAGGCGCAGGACTGGTTGAGTTGAGCGGGTTGATGTGCTGGCGGGTCAAGCCGGCGGGTGCAGTGCCACAGGACGCCGGATCTTTGGGCAGACGCCTGCATCTCGAACACCCTTGAGCGCCGTCGCCCAAAGGTCCGGGTCGAGGGTCACGAAAGATCCGATAGCAACCCCGTCCCAGTCCGCTCGCGCGCTCGCCCTTGGGGCCACCACCCGGAGGTGTGCACCTGCGGTGCAGACCTCCGGCGTCCAAGGCATCCCCCACGAAGTGAGGGGGGTGGTACTCAGGGGTCGTTTTAGGGGAAGTTCAGAGGACTCAATGCCACAGCGGGCCGATCAGCCGCCCGGCGGAATGTCGTCGTTGCCTTCGGGACGAGCGTCACCGCCGCCACTCGATCGGCGGAAGATGATCACATCGTCGCGACCTTCTTGAGTATTTCGTACAGTCGAGGCGTGTCCGTCAGCGTAGCCGACGTTGAGAGTGTTGTTGTGTCGATCGAACTCAAACTGGGCGGTTGTGGTGTCCTGTCGCATCCAACCGTAATACTCTGAGAGTTTCCAGACACGATCTGGCGCGTGGTGCCACACCGTGTATAACTGGTCTCCCCAGGCGTTGCGTGGTTCGGAATCAACAAGGAGCATCGTCTCGCTCGGGAAGAGGGCCCGGTCAAGAGCTCCGAGCAACGGGTCATTGACAGTTCCCTGGTTTCCGCCACTGTGACCGAGCAGATATTCGTTGAACGCATACGAGATCATTTCAGGAACGGTTGAGACACCACCCCACCATGCGGAGGTATTGCCGCCGAAAATGAGAGTCGAGCCTGCGGATGACTGTTCACCGGGGCTGAAGGTCGAGTCAGACGGACAGCGGTAATACTCGGTGAGAGGGGAGTAATACGGAGTCAGTGGATTCGTCCCTGCCGCTGTGGTCATCCCGGCGCGGGTCTGCGTATCGAACTGCACACCCGAGTGACTCGCCAGTGCAAGATAGAACGGCATTGCGTAATGCCTGCGCACCCGCTCATTGTACCACTGCGGGGCTCGGTCAACAGCGGCTTTTGCCATGCGCGTGACCAACGGCGCCCCGGCAGGAATCGTTCCTTCTTTCGCGCCCGTAGCGTCGGTCAGTCCATACATCTGGCCAGCCACAGGGGCGTAGCCCTGATTGTCTGCTCGATAGATGGCGACTGATTTGTTCGTCTGATCAATCGCAGCCAGACATGCCACCCCTCGTGCTGCCTCGCGTGCCGAGCCGAGGGCCGGCAGGAGGATGCCGATGAGCAGCGCGATGATCGCGATGACGACCAGCAGTTCGATCAGGGTGAAGGCCCGTGCGGTTCGCGAGTTCCTGCGTTCAAGTCGGGTATTCATCGTGTCGGCCTCATACCTTCTGAATGTCACGGAGACTCAGCGTGTGAAAGGGACACACCAAGACATGGTGCGGCTGAGAACTCCTGATGTTGCGCCCCTGCCACAGCGGGACAATGCGTTCGAGCAACCCGGGCGCGGGGTGCTCGAATCCCGACGAATGCTACAGGAATATCGGTTCGATGCCGGTTGTGGCATGCGGCCGAAGTCCTGCGTCAATCCTCGTGCGGGGCCGATTGAGCCCCGCACGAAGGGTTGTTCCTCAGACATTCCTCGCAGCACTCACGCACGCGAGGAAAGGAAACGGATTACGGACAGCCGGCGCTGAAGATGTTCAGGTATGCCTGAACGTCGAAGAAGTCGAAGATGCCATCGTTGTTGATGTCGGCTGAGGGATTCTGAGCCGAGAAGGCAGCCAGGAAGTTCTGAACGTCGAAGAAGTCGCAGATATCGTCACCATTGCGGTCGCAGGGGCACGGGGGCGCGCCTGCGGGGCTGAACTTGTAGACCTGTCCATTGGCCCCGGCGGTGGCGCTGGGACTGCCGCCTGCGACGTAGACGTTGCCGTCTTCGTCGACTGCAGCAGTGCTGTTGCCAAAGCGGGTCGGGATCATGGTGTTGTTGAGCGTGGTGCGGAAGAGTTCGGTCGCGGTGGAGCCCTCGTCGCGGACGACGATGAACTGGGCGGTGAAGGGGTCAGAGCCGAGACCGGGGTCCTGGTTCTGCTGCTGCATGACCGCGTAGATGAGGCGTTCGCTGGCGCCGCCACGACCGACGACGTCGACGACCGTGTAGGCGGTGATTTCGCCGGCGTTGAAGAAGTCCTGCTCGGTTGCCCATGCGGCGCGGGTGTTGGTCGGCGCGGCGAACGCATCCGGGTTGTTCGGGTCCGGGATCGCGGTCGGGCGGAGAACCCACGGCTGGGTGTAGCTGCCGCCGTGGTCATCGAACGCGGTGATGACGCCTGCGCCGCCGCATGCGTAGACGCGGTTGCCCTTGACGCTTGCGCGTGCGAAGAAGTTGAGTTCGTGGATGGTTCCACGACGGCCGGGGACTGACCAGTTCTGCGCCCCGGTGGCGGCGTTGACAGCCCACATGGATGGGGTGTCGCCGTCGTTGAATGTGGTGACGTACATGGTGGTGCTGCTGTCGTTCATAGCACCGGTGCCCATCCAGTTGAAGTTGTCGGGCCCGCCGAACCAGACTTCGGTCCATGTGCCGTCGGCGTTGTCGCGGACGCACACGCCGCCGGAGACAGCCTGATTGCCGAAGTGAGCGATGTGGTAGCGACCGCCGGAGACCCACCCTGGCCCGATGAAGCCGAAGAAGGTGGTGTTGCCGAGCAACGGGTCGTATGACCAGTCGACGTCGCCAGTGACGGAGTCAACAGCGTGAATGAGGCCGCCGGGGAAGCTGCCTGCACCGCGCATATGGACATAGAGGTTGACGTTGCCGCGCTGGTTGTTGACGGTGCCGATGAGCGGCGCGCCGCGGAGGCCTGCGGTGTCGGGATTCGGGTCGAGCGCGGGATCAGTGATGGTCTGTGCGATGGAAAGGTCGGAATAGTTGAGGCGGATGATGGAACTCTCCCACGGTCCGCTCGGGTTCTGGGAGACAGCGGTCCACAGGCCGTTGACAGCGTGCGCCGGTGAGGCGTAGGTGCCGGTGTTGCCGGGGAGGAAGGGGGAGACAGCCAGAACGTTGCCGTTGGCGGGGTCGACTTTGTAGACGCGGGGCTGCTCGACGGTTGAGCGGGTCTGGAAGTAGAGCATGCCGTCGGAGCCGATGGTGATGCCGCCGGCAGCGACGGGCTGAACGCCATTGAGCGTCCACTCGAGGTTGGTCGCGGGGCCAGCAGCCGCGTCGACAGAACCTTGCATGAGTTGACCAGCCTTGTAGGAACCCCAACGTGCGTTGGAGTCGGGCTGGGCGATTGCAGAGGCAGCAAGCCCCGCAACAGCGGTGACGGAAATAGCGAGAACACGATTGGACATAACTGATCTCCCTCTGAAAAAAGGAACTGCACTCTTCCTGGCTCGCCGACGAAGCACGAGCCAACCACGACGATGGGATCAACCGAGCGTTTCGAGCGCAACGCGCAAAGGTCTCACCCACCAAGCAGGGTAACAGAAAAGAGAGATGCTGCCAAGCGCGAACACTGCCAAAATCGCAGGAATTCGGCAGTATTCTGTGTAGGATTGTTCCTCAGATTTTTCATGATGACATAACGAATGAATATGCGTTCACATCGGTTCGAGTTCGAAGGTCAACATTGCGTATCCATTGATCTCGAAGTGATGAATACGGAAGACAACGAGATCGCCGTCATTCTCGACGGTGAATGTTCCTTCGTTCGGAGTTGGGCCGTGGTGTGTCCAGTTGTCGATGATGCGTTGTTCTTCGCTGCTGCCGACTGTGGTATAAACCCTGACTCCGTCGTCACTTACTGTGCGCACTCGCCACTTGCCAGCGGGCATGCGGATGCGTCCGATGGCTTCGATGCCGAAGTAATCACCGGAGACATCGAGATCCATCAGGGTGCCTGATGTGTCGTCCATGAACTTGTCCCGAACCATGTCCTTTGGTCCGCCCCATCCGTACTTGAAGTCGATGGTGGAAGCGCCGAAGGGGCGTGAGTCGGGGCCGCGGGCGAGTTTCAGCCAACCTTCGTAGTCCTCCATCGGGTTGACCTTGTCCTTCCAACTGAAGACGCGACCGAGCCAGCGTGCGGAGATGAGTGTGCCGTTGATGGTGTGATCAAAGCCGTCGGCTGTGATGTGAACGTTGTAGGTGGTGACACCTTCGCCGCCACGAATCACGACGCGGCGTGAGTTGGGCAGCGTGCCATCGGTGACATCGACATTGAGGTTGTTACCTTCGGACTTGACCTTGAGATCGCCCTTGACACCAAGCACGTCGTAGACGGCCTGTCCACCGGCGGCGGAAACGCGGCGGAGGAGCGGGCTTTCGTGATCCCAGGGGCCCCACTCGTCCATGATGATCTTGTCGCGCCCCTGTAGGTGTGCGCGGGCGCTGTAGGCGATGCCATCCTTAAGGACGACCGGGCGGGTCTGGCCGATGACTTCGTAGACGGGGTGCGAGTAAGCCGGGACTGCGCCAGTCTCGACGACTTCGCACTCGCCCTGAATGGAGATTTTCTGGCCTGGGCCGGAGATCTCGTATGAGTTGTTGAAGATCTGGAGGTTTTTGAACTCGCCGCCGCCGTCGTTGCGGAGGTGGTAGGCAAGGCGTTTCTCGTTCTCGCCGAAGCGGTGGAAGGAGCGGGGCTCATCGTTGATGACGAAGGTGTTGTCGGCGATGATGTTGTCGACAACGCCGCGATAGTTGGTCTTTGCCCAGGGGAGAGATTCGAAGTCGCCCAGGCCATCCCACCAGTAATGGATGCCTGCACGATTGTTGATGAACTTATTGGCGACGACAACGTTGCCTGCGCCGTGCTCGATGTTGATACCACCTCGCTCGAGGCCGTAGGTCATGCCGCCGTTGCCATCAAAGAGATTCTCGTAGATGAATGTGTCCTGGCTGAATCCGCCCCAGATGCCGCAGATGGCATTCTCGACGAAGCGATTGCGGAAGACGATGTTGCCGAAACTGAAGGTCATCTCGAGCCCGTGTGCGGGGGCGTAGGAGAGATCGTTTTCGGCGAAAATGTTGTCGTTGCATCCCTTGCGGGTGCTGGCTTCGAGGATTGCTTCGGAGAAGGTGATGCGGCCATCGACGTTCTGCTCACCCGTTTCGCGGCGGAGGCGATTGCGTGCGCGGTCGCGGGCGTTTTGTCCGAGGGCATCGAGCCCGCCGAACCCGAAGATGCCGTCGCCGCCGTGGGTGACGGAGTTCTGGGCGATGATGTTCTCGTTGCACTGCTCGAACATGAGGATGCCGGCCGAGTCCTGCCCACGGTTGTAGACGCCTTCAACGTGTCCTCGAACGCAGAAATCGAGGGCGTTGCGGGTGACTGTGTTGCGGCTTGACCGCCAGAGTCCCACGCCCCATCCGGAGAGGAATGATGCGTCGTTGTCATAGATCTTCGAGTCGTTGACGTTACTCAGAAGGATGCCATTCTGTCCGCGGCGGATGTGGACATTGCGGACAGTGATATTGTCGGAGTTCTGGATGTAGAGGGCTCCGCCGTAACGCGTGATCCATTCGTTGTTGTCGTTGTTGTGCGGGCTCATCCAGTCGGACGAGTCTTCGCGTTCGGGTGTGGAGCCGAGGCGTTTGCGATAGTTGTCGGAGAGGTCGCCTCCAACGTAGTTGAGCCCATCGGCATCGGAAACCCAGACGCCGACTTTGAAACCATGAACGTTGAGACCGGTGAGCGTGACGTTCTTGTGGCCGTCGAGGCGGACGCCGACACCGACGAGTTGATCCCATGGCGTTCCCGGTGCCGCGCCGCGGAGGACAGAGCCCTCGAAGGCGACGGTGATGTTGTCGGCGGCGATATGTATGACGCCGTTGCCGTCGGTGTCAGCAATGGCGAGCCCATCAGGAATTCTGATGATGCAAGACTCGGTAATGACGACGTTGTCGCGATCAACCGTGACCTGAGGAAGTGACCCGGATTGCAGTCCGACGCTTGCAGAAATAATGAGTGTGTTGAGCATGAATGCAGTATAGTGAATCGGGGGGAGAACGCAAGAACGGACAAACTCATGAAAAGACCTTTGTACTACACGTTTGGCAACCACATGCACTGGGTGGATATGCAGTGGCTATGGGGCTACGACGTGCTGCCTGGTTCGGTCGCAGACATGCGATCGCTCGTAAAGAGCACTGGCGCTCGAGGAAATGTGAACTTTGACGCTGTCGGGTACGAGAAAATGGCAGCGGAGTGTCCGGGCGCACTGGCAGACCTTCGCGCGATGATCGAGGATGGATCGGTCGAACCGGTGGGCTGTTCGTATGGTCAGCCGTATGGTTTGTTCCTGCCCGGCGAGTCCAATTTGAGGCAACTGACCTACGGAATTCGTGCGACAACACGACTGCTCGGTGTTCGTCCACGCACGTTCT
The DNA here is from genome assembly GCA_019636795.1 of Phycisphaeraceae bacterium. Lineage (NCBI taxonomy): Bacteria > Pseudomonadati > Planctomycetota > Phycisphaerae > Phycisphaerales > Phycisphaeraceae > Phycisphaeraceae bacterium. Next base: position 609,672 of record JAHBWW010000001.1, on the reverse strand, counting down.
GGGAAGAAGAGTTCTATATGTTTCCGCAACTGCCGCAAGTGCTGCGACGATGCGGGTACACGGGTGCGTGTCTGTTCTTTCAGTGGACGTGGCACACTCCGGAACTTCCCCGAGAAAGCGCGAGTCTTATTCATTGGGAGGGGATTGACGGATCGAGGATTGCCACGATGCCTCGCAATGCGCTCAATGTGCATCAGTGGCCCGAAGATTTTGATGGTCTGCTTGAGCAGGGCTTGGTCCGTGAGTTGCCGCTGCCCGCGATTGCGCAGTGGATCGAGCTGATGCCGAGTCGAGATTGGATGTGTCGTTCCGAGTTGCTGTCGCCCAGGCTGAAGGAACTGCTCACCGACGAGCGGTTCGACGTTCGTCCTCGGACGTGCTCTCAACTGATTGCAGAACTGATTGAGCACACGCCGGCGGACATGGTCGTAGCCAGAGAGTACAAGCCGGATGAGATGTGGCACGGCCTGACACTGGGCAAGAACGCCGATCGGCACCCGCGCACGATGCGGCGGGTCGAGAATCGGCTTCTTGCAGCCGAAGCTCTGGCATCGCTGGCAAGCATCTTTGGTCGGCCGTACCAGTCGTGGGATGTGTATCCGACGTGGGAACTGGACGAAGCGTGGCGGGAACTGCTTGCGGCCCAGCATCACGACAACCATGAATGCGAAGGGCTTTGCGGTTTTGTGGCGTATCACCAGATGCACAAGTCGCTGAGCCATGCGTCGGAGGTGTTCGATCGGACGCTGAGCCTGCTGTCGGATCGCGCGGGGACGCCCTTGCTGCACAATGGACTGGGTTGGAGCCGATCGTTGATTCGGCTGGATCCGCTGACTGGACTCACCAACTGCGGGCGAGTGCCACCGTTCGGGTTTGTGGACCTGAGCCAGACTCGGCCTGCTCGCGCACCCCAACTGACAGAAGAGAGCGAGCGGATGGTGCTGTCGTTCGGGGACAGCAAGGCGATCATCAATACAGGCAGGCGGACGCCGACTGTGCAACTGACTTCGCCCATTTTCGTTGAAGGGGTATTGACGCCGGAATGGGCGCCGCGGCTCGAGTGCCGTGTCGAGAACGAATCAGTTGCGCTGACGCCGCGCGAGGTGTCGCTGTCGAGTGCCGGGTGCGGAATTGTGGATATCGACATTACAGCAGCAATGCGACACAGGATGAGGCCTACGACGTTGGAACTGGCGATGCGCGGCGAGGGGCTTGAAATCTCAATTAGCGATATCGGCATGCTCGCTAAGCCTGACGCGGGGCTCAATGCGGCATGGAAGTTCCCGATCGATGTGTCGTTTGCGGTGTCGTCGATTCGGGCTGACAATCCGATGTCCGTCAGCGAGGTGCGCGGGTCAGGGCGGGTCAAACGCAAGTATCCAAGTGGCGACTGGATGACGTCGTCGCAATGGTTCGAGGATCTGGAAGGCTCGATCACAGCCCATTCGTTTGTGGATCTGCTGGACAAGGACGGTTCAGGGCTGCTCATCGTGCATGACGGGAGCCAGCAGTTCTTCCGCACGCAACGAGGCGTAGAAGTGGTGATTTCGGCGTACGACTCCTGGGACGAAGGGCGCTTCGAGAAGCGTGGTGGTATAGACGCCAGAGTGTTGTTGCTCCCGCATGGTCCGATGCGCGATGTTGACCGCATCAAGATTGCGCGCGAGTTTGAACTCGAGTCGTCGATCAAGATCGAGCCGATCCGCGCGACACAGTCAGGGCTTGCGGTGGGTGGCGGGATGAGACCCGAGCAGCATCCGATCCCCACGGTCTTTGCGCCCATGGAGGTGGCTGGCGACGACACCATCCTGTGTCACGCGCTGTATCGTGAGTCACCCAAGAGCGGAGAGCACCTGCCAGATTGGGTCGGACACGAAATGGCCAGAAGGTCTGACGGTGCGTGCACGCACCCGTTTGTCGTACGACTGATCGAATGGGAAGGTGCGAGCGGGACGGCGATTCTGCGCTTCCCCGGCGCGATCGCGGCGGCGGCCAAGACAAACGTCATGGGCGAAATTGGCAAGCATGTCGGCGGCGGCGAAGAGACGTGCTGGCTCGAGCCTGTAGCATGCCCTGCGCCCGAGTGGGCCAATGGGTTTGATATTCCTGGCGGGTGGAACGAAGTCCACGTGCCACTCAAGCCACGCGAGATTGCAACGGTTATGCTCGATCTGGTCCTCGGTCGCAAAGAGTGGCGCGATCTCGACGCCAAGCGCAAGGAGTGGGCGACGATCCACCGTGTTGAAGGCGAGGATGGCCACCATGCCTGAGCCTGATGCCCGCACGGATGTCTTTGTCGTCGGTTCGCTGAATATGGATCTGGTTGTACGCACACCTCGTATGCCTCGACCGGGCGAAACCATCCTCGGCGGGCCCTTGTCGCGATTTGCGGGCGGCAAAGGAAATAATCAGGCGGTGGCGGCAGCGCGTGCAGGGGCGAAGGCGCACATGCTCGGATGCATCGGTAACGACGCGCATGGCGAGGAACTGCGCGCGACACAGAATGCCAGCGGAGTAGACACATCGCTGGTGTGGACAATCGAGAACGAGCACTCGGGTGTGGCGATCATCACGGTCGATGACGCGGGCGAGAACACGATTGTTGTTGCACCTGGTGCCAACGCGCATGTCGACGCCGCGATGGTCGAGCGAGCCAGGCCTGTGCTGGTGCGCTCGCGTGTTCTGCTTATGCAGTTGGAAGTCCCGCTCGAAACGGTCGCAGCGGCTGCGGGCATCGCACGGACGGCTGGTGTGCATGTTGTGCTCAACGCGGCACCAGCCTCGGCGCTGCCCGAAGGCTTGCTTGCGAACGTCGATACGCTGATCGTGAACGCCGGCGAGGCCGCACTGCTGGCGGGGGCAGCGGCCGAGAACTCGATCGAAGAAACCGCCCGCGTACTGACAGACCTTGGCCCGCGCACTGTCATCATTACGCTTGGTGCGATCGGTGTGCTCGCGATTGAGAACGGTCAGGTGCTGAGGCAGCCGTCATTCCGCGTCGACACGATCGACACTGTTGGTGCGGGCGACGCCTTCTGTGGTGCGTGGGCGGCTGCGACGGCGGCGGGCGCGGATCTGGCCATTGCCCTGCGCTTTGCTGCAGCGGCCGGGGCGCTGGCAACGACCGTCGCGGGCGCGATACCCTCACTCCCGATGCGGGCTGCCATCGACGCGCTGGTGCGCGAACAAAGCCCGCAGCCAACCGCCGCAGACCGCTGACGGAGACGCACATGGGCTTCATAACACACATTCCCGGCACGCAGCCGGTCGAGACACCAATCAAGCACGAGCGTGCCCTGGGGGTGGGCGTGCTGGGGCTGCACGAAGGGCGAACGCTGCTGCTCGCGCTCGAAAGCCGATGTCGCTACGCCCGTGCGGTTGCGGGCTGTGACCTTTCTGAAGAAAAGCGGCACGCCAGCGCGAGCGAATTGCCGCATCTGTTCCTGACTGCGGACTACGACAAGATGCTTGCGCGGCCGGAGGTCGACATCGTCGCCATCTATACACCCGACGCGCTTCACGCTGACCACATCGAGCAGGCGTTCGAAGCGGGCAAGGATGTGATCTGCACCAAGCCACTGATCGCGAGCCTCGATGATGCGCGGCGAATCCTGGCAGCGGGGCGCAAGACGGGGAGGAAACTGCTCGTCGGACAGAGTTCTCGCTTCTTTGAGCCATTCCGGCGGCAGCGAGCGGCGCTCGAGCGCGGCGAGTTTGGCGGGCTGGAGGGGGTCGAGTTGATCGACGCGCACTACATCCACCGGATGGACTGGTACTACCGCAAGAGCCCATGGGTTGCGAGAGATGCGGACTGGATCTTCCTGGGCATGAGCCACCCGATCGATCTGGTGCGGTGGTATCTCGGGCGGATCAAGCAGGTTTCAGCGTACGGGTTCAAGAGCGCGATGGGGCGGGAGTTCGGGGTCACGAGCAACGATGTTGTCATTGCCAACTTCGTGGCCCAGGACGGACGCATCGGGCGCGCGATGGGACATTACGGCTGTCACGAACTGCCGACGGCCCGCAACTGCATTGAACTGATGGTCTACGGCACCGATGGCACCAGTCTTGCGCAATATCACGACATGAAATATGTGCACACGGGGCTCGGAGGCTCGGGGGTGCCGGGGGCCTTCGAGGCGGGAGAGATGGAACAAGTGACCGAGGACTGCCTGTACGCGGGGCGACACTACTACTTCGGCAGCGAGGTGCACGGGATGCACTACGGCGAGTTCGCCAACTACGCCGACCACTTCGCCCGGTCGCTGATCGAAGGCAAGCCCGCGTCGCCGGGGCTTGAAGAAGGAGTCGAGACGTTCTGCGTGATGGAAGCGGTGCGGCGGTCGTCGGTCGAAGGACGGCCCGTTGAGGTCGGGCCCCTGCTGACCCAGGTGGGGATCGGGGAATAGTCCTGTGTAAAAGTCGAGGGGCGGCGGCGGGGCCACTGGTCCTCCGGGTATGAATCACGGCACGGCCGATTGGCTGGCGCGGCGGCGCGGGTGCTGCCGATACGATATGATGGGCCCGAGTCCATTCCTGCCACGAGGGGTGGGAGTGTGAAGGGGCGTTGAGACGGGCTATGGACAGCGAGCACACCGAATCCTTGGCCGAGAGCACCGAGACACTCGGCGATGCGTGCATCGCAGCAGCCGAGCCCATCATGCTCGCCCCGGGCCTGCGACTGACGCGATTGACTTTGGCGGGGTTCAAGTCGTTCGCTGACCGCACCGAGTTCACCTTTGACGACCCGATCACGGGAATCGTGGGCCCCAATGGCTGCGGCAAGAGCAATCTGGTTGATGCCATCAAATGGGTGCTCGGCGAGCGGTCGAGCAAAAGCCTGCGCGGCAAGGAGATGATCGACGTCATTTTTGCCGGCTCTGTCGGGCGCAAGCCCGGAGGCCTGGCGAGTGTGACGCTGTCGTTCGAGAACCCGCCGCTGCCTCCCGAGATTCTGGATCTGGTGCGAGCGCGCGAGATCGAACCCACCGAACCTGAGCGCGAGGGGGAGAGCGACCAGGTTGAGGGCAGCATTGATGAGAGCGAAATTGGAGCGACCGAAGCGCTCGACATTCCGGCCCAACCCTCGCTCAGCGCAGAGTCAACGAATCCGCAAGGCGTCCGGCCCGCTCTGAGCGAGCATGAGGCCGAGGCCATTGAAGAGGGCGAGAGCGAAGCCCGCGCGATTATCAGCCAGCGTGGGCGTATCGGGCGTTCGCTTCCGATTGACTCTGACACGGTGGAAGTCGAACGGCGGCTGTATCGCGACGGCAAGAGTCAATATCTCATCAACGGCCGCCTGGCGCGACTGCGCGACATCCGCGATCTGTTCCTGGACACGGGCGTCGGGGCCGACGCGTACTCGATCATCGAACAGGGCAAGGTTGACGCGATGTTGCTGGCCAGCCCACAGGAGCGTCGGACGATCTTTGAAGAAGCTGCGGGCGTGGCCAAGTACAAGCAGCGTCGCATCGAGGCCCAGCGCAAACTCGAGCGCACCGAAGCCAATCTGGTGCGCACGCGCGAGCAGCTCGACTCGACCGAACGCCGGCTGCGTTTTGTGCGTGGGCAGGCGGCCAAGGCACGGCGGTTCATGGAACTCGACAGCGAACACCGGGCTTTGCGGCTCGCGCTGGCGTTCCATCAGTACCACGAGGTGCGCGGTTCGCTGGGCGAAGTCGAGGATCGGCTCGATGAAGCCGAACGGGCACGCGCTGTCGCAGCAGAAGAACTGCGCACCGTCGAAGCAGAAAAGCAGGAGGCCGAACTCGCGCGACACGACGTGCTGAGTGAACAACGGCGCGTCGATGACCTTGTGCGGTCGAGTGAGCACGCGATCGCGTCGGCCGAACAGCGGCGTGCCATGGCCGAGCGTTCGATTGAAGAATCGCAGCGCCAAGTCGAGATCGATCAGCAGAGACTGGCCGAAGCGGCCTCGCAGTTGCACGGCATGGCCAGCGCGATCGAGACGCGGCGCGAAGATCTGGCGGCGCTGGCCGAAGCACTCTCGGATGCCGAAGGGCATCTCGATGCAGCCTCGAAGCGCCGGGCCGAGGCTTCGGCCGCTATGGCTGAAGAACGCAACGAACTGGCCGAGCAGCGCTCGCAACTGGCGGAAATGGAGCGGAATCTTGCGGGTCTGGCCGCTTCGATCGAAGCCGACGGGCGGCGTGTCGAGTCTCTGGCCGAGCAGGAACGAACGCTGAGCGCCAAGCGCGAGGCGCGGTCGCGCGAGGTTGACGCCTTGCGCGAGCAGCACAAGGGCACCAATGACAATGTTCACATGCTCGATCGAGCCATCGGTTCGCTCGAAGCGGATCTTGCGCAGGTGCGTGCAGCTGGGGAATCGCTGTCGAGCGATCGGCAGGCGCGGGCGACTTCGGTGGCTCATCTGGATCAGCAGGTTGTTCGGCTCGACAGCCGACGTGCAACACTCGACGACATGGCCAGAGGGCGCGTGGGGCTCGGGTCCGCGGTCAAGGCGGTGTTTGACGAGCGAGCGAGCGGGGCAGGATTTTCCCAGGCCATCGCGCCTTTGGCCGACTTGATCGAGACTGATCAGGATCACGCTCCGTTTGTGGAGATCGCGCTGGGCGACCTGGTGCAGGCGGTGCTGGTGCCGACGCTCACGATGCTGCCGACTGATGAAGAACTCGGGCGCTTGCCGGGGCGCGTCACGTTCCTTTCTTTGCAGGCTGAGGTTGGCGATGCGCTCACGCCGCTGGGCGATCTGATGATGGTCGCGGGCGCACGGCTGGTTGAACTGCGCCACGTTGTTCGTGTGCGTGAGAGCGTCGACGCAACGCTTGCCGGGTTCGTCAGCACCCTGCTCGATCGGCTTCTGGATTCGGCCGTGTTGGTTGAGGATGTCGATGCGGCCTTGCTGCTCGGGGCTGGCCCGATGCCGGGGCGGCGTTTTGTGACGCGCGATGGCACGCTTGTCGAGCCCGATGGCCGCGTCACCGCCGGGCCGGCGGGCTCGGTCGATGAAGGCGCAGGCATCCTGCAACGGCACAGCGAACTGCGGCAGTTGCAAACCGAACTTGAGACACTCTCGGCCTCGCTTGACGCCGAGCGGGTCGTGCTCTCTCGCCTTGACAGCGAAGTTGCAGCCATCGAACAGCAGCGATCAACGCTCGATTCCCAACTCGCCGAGACCCGGCGAACACTTGTTTCGAAGCAGACGCTCGCCGAACGCCTGCTGTCCGACCTTGATCGCGCGACGCGCGATACCGCTGCCCTAGATGACGAGCGCTCGCAGATCGCGGATCGTGCGTCGGCAGCCAGGCAGCACCAGAGCGAACTGCGCGAACGCGCCGCCAAACTTGAACGCCTGCTCGCCGAACACACCGAAACGGTCGAGAAACTCGAAGTCGCGCTCGATGCCCACGAAAAGATCGTCCATGAGGCCAGCGAAGTCATGGCGGCACAGCGGGCCGAGGTGAGCAAGCGAGGCGAGCAACTCGCGTCGACACGCCGCGAGATCAGTCGGCTCGAATCGGAGTGCGACGCGCTCGAGCGCCGCCGCGACGAGTTCGAACGCCACCTCGAACAGGCCACCGAGCGGGCCGAGCACTACCGGGTGATGATCGCCGAGGCTTCGGACACACTGGCTCAAAGCCGAGCGGAGGTTGAGAGACTGCGCGCTTCGGCCTCAACACTTGCCGAGCGGGCCACAGCCGCAACGCAGCACGTCGTAGGGCTGGCGATGCGTCTTGCGGGAGTGCGACAGACAGCTTCGACCGCCGATCAGGCGTGGCATGAGCTCGAAGCCCGCCGCCGCGAACTTGAAGTCAAGCGGGAATCGATCGAGGATCGCACACGCGAAGAGCTGACAGTCAGCGTCGCCAACGAGTATGACGACTACCGGTCACTCATGGCCGAGCCGGATGTCGAACCGATCGACACCCGCGAGTCGGCCGCCCGCGCCAATGTCCTGCGCGACGAAATCAAGCGACTTGGCAATGTCAATCTCGACTCGATCGAGGAAGAAACCCAACTGGAAGAGAAAAACGAAGAGCTGATCGCGCAAGTCGCCGACATCGACGACGCCCGTATTCGCCTGGCGACGCTCATCGAGAAACTCAACATCGCCAGCCGCGAGCAGTTCGGAGATGTGTTCGAGAAAATCCGCGAGAACTTCGGCGGGCGCGACGGGATGTTCCGCCTGCTCTTCGGCGGCGGGCGTGCAGAAGTGCGACTCATGGGCCTGACCAAAGAGGTCGATGGTCAGAAGATCCGCACCGACGACGTCGATCTGCTCGAAAGCGGCATCGAAGTCATCGCCAAGCCCCCAGGCAAGGAACCCCGCTCGATCAGCCAGCTCTCGGGTGGCGAGAAGACGCTGACAGCGGTCGCGCTGCTCATGTCGATCTTCCGCTCCAAGCCGAGCTGTTTCTGCGTGCTCGACGAAGTGGACGCGGCACTCGACGAAGCCAACGTCGGCAGGTTCTGCCAGGCGGTGCGTCAGTTTACCGACAAGAGCCGCTTCATCGTCATCACGCACAACAAGCGAACGATGCAGGTCGCAGATCGCCTCTATGGCGTCACGCAGCAGGAACGCGGCGTGTCGAAGCGCGTCGCGGTCAAGTTCGATCAGGTCGATGAGCAGGGCCGCATCAAGGCCGAAGATGAAACCCCCGCAACCAAGCCGAGCGGTTCGCTGCGCAAGGCGCTGGCAGAGATGCGTGGCGAGCAGGCCGAAGCCGCCACCTGAGATCGATTCAGCATCGCACCGCGCCCGTGAGTTCTGCAATGTTCGCCGCACCCTGCGAAGCTGCCCAGTGTTCGAGATCGCGAGCGATGCGCACCGGCCGCTTCGTATCAACAAACATGGCTGTTCCAACCCCCACAGCCGAGGCGCCTGCAAGAATGAACTCGGCTGCGTCACGCCAGGTCATCACGCCACCGAGCCCGATGATCGGCACTCCTGCATCGCGCGCAACGCCCCTGTAGACAAGGTGGACCAGACGCACCACCACAGCGTGAACCGCCGGCCCCGACAACCCCCCCGTCACGTTGCCAAGCCCAGGCTCGCGCGTCCGAACGTCAATTGCCATCGCAGGCATCGTGTTGCACAGCGTCAAGGCCCCCGCCCCGCTCTCGATTGCTGCTCGCGCAAGATCCACCACGCTCGTCGGAGCCGCAACAGCAACCGGAGGCAGTTTGACGATCAGCGGCTTACCGGCGGCGACTTTTCGCGCAGCCTGTACCAGTTCGCCAAGGGCCTTGACGTCGGCTCCGAACTCGGTCGCCCCGTGCACATTCGGACACGAAACATTGAGTTCAATCGCCGCGATGCCCGCGCACTCAGCCAAACCTTCAACCACACAGACATAGTCCGCGATCGAAAAGCCGGCAGCCGATGCGATGACCGGACAACGCACGCTCGCTGCTCGTGGTGCAAACTCCACTATGAAGCGTTCGATGCCAGGGTTCGCCAGCCCAATCGCGTTAAGCATGCCCGTGCGCTCGGGAAGGACACGCCAGAGCGCGTTCCCCTCGCGCGGCAGCGGCGTGATCGACTTGGTCACCACGGCACCAATGCGCGAAAGATCCATCACATCGGACGCCTCGTCGATCACCCCTGCCGTTCCGGCTGCAAGAACAACGGGGCTGGCCAGATTTAGCCCCGCGAGGCGAACACCCATATCGACCCTTGCCTGGCTGCGC